>NZ_PQBY01000022.1:0-326 GCF_002964645.1 Pseudoalteromonas sp. T1lg22 | reverse complement strand
TTCCCAGGTGACGACCTACCTCTAATCCAAGGTTCAGCTCTTAAAGCGCTTGAAGGCGAGAAAGAGTGGGAAGACAAGATCATCGAGCTTGCAGAAGCCCTAGATACTTACATCCCAGAGCCAGAGCGTGACATCGATAAGCCATTCATCATGCCTATCGAAGACGTATTCTCAATCCAGGGTCGTGGTACAGTTGTAACTGGTCGTGTTGAAGCCGGTATCATCAACGTGAACGACGAAGTTGAAATCGTAGGTATCAAAGAAACTACGAAGACAACTTGTACTGGTGTAGAAATGTTCCGTAAGCTTCTAGACGAAGGTCGTGC
>NZ_PQBY01000021.1:0-434 GCF_002964645.1 Pseudoalteromonas sp. T1lg22 | reverse complement strand
TCTTCGTCGTCAACCATGTCACATTTGTTCATGAATACGATGATGTAAGGTACACCAACCTGACGAGAAAGTAGGATGTGCTCACGAGTCTGAGGCATAGGACCGTCAGTCGCAGCTACTACTAGGATCGCGCCGTCCATCTGAGCAGCACCAGTGATCATGTTTTTAACGTAGTCAGCGTGTCCAGGACAGTCAACGTGCGCGTAGTGGCGAGTTGGAGTGTCGTACTCAACGTGTGAAGTTGAGATTGTGATACCACGCTCACGCTCTTCTGGAGCGTTATCGATTGATGCGAAGTCTTTAGCTGTACCACCGTATACTTTTGCAAGTACGTTAGTGATTGCTGCAGTTAGAGTTGTTTTACCGTGGTCAACGTGGCCGATTGTACCAACGTTTACGTGCGGTTTTACGCGTTCAAACTTTTCTTTTGCCAT
>NZ_PQBY01000020.1:0-567 GCF_002964645.1 Pseudoalteromonas sp. T1lg22 | reverse complement strand
GGCGAGACCTGACAGATCTTGCCCAACGACGGTCACGTTGCCGTTTCTATCCGTGCTGATCGCCGAGCTCGGTACCGTGATCGTGGTCACACCATCACTGATGGTGATGCTGTCGACGGTGGCACCGGCTTCGACAACGCCAGACAGGGTCACATTGGTCGCCTCACTTGCGCTAACCAGCTCATCGCCGCCGTCGTTGAACGCAATGCTGTTCGCACCATCGCCCGTGGTTGGTGCGCTGGTGTCAATGACTAAGTTGCCCGTGGCCATGCTGCTGTTACCCGCCGCGTCGGTGGCGGTCACGGTGACCTGGTAGCTACCGTCCATAAGCGCAGGCAAGGTGTCGTCCACCAAGGTCCAGGTGCCGTCGCCATTGTTGGTGGCAACATAATCCACACCCTCAACGGTTACTACTATGCTCGCCTCTGGATCATCTATGGTGCCGGTCAAGGCTGGGGTGCTGTCATTGGTGGTGTTATCGTTGATGGTCACCGAAGGTGCGCCCGTATCTAGGGTGGTGGTATCGGTGACCGTGCCTGTGTTCCCGGCAGCGTCGGTCACTGTCAT
>NZ_PQBY01000019.1:0-297 GCF_002964645.1 Pseudoalteromonas sp. T1lg22 | reverse complement strand
GGCACAAAAAAGGCCGCTAAAAGCGGCCTTTTTTCTTGAGAGTAACTATTACTCTACGATAGTTGCTACAACACCAGCACCTACTGTACGACCACCTTCACGGATCGCGAAACGTAGACCTTCGTCCATCGCGATTGGGCAGATTAGTTCAACAGTCATCTTGATGTTGTCGCCAGGCATTACCATTTCTACGCCGTCTGGTAGTTGGATGTCACCAGTTACGTCAGTTGTACGGAAGTAGAACTGTGGACGGTAGCCTTTGAAGAATGGCGTGTGACGGCCACCTTCGTCTTTAGA
>NZ_PQBY01000018.1:0-334 GCF_002964645.1 Pseudoalteromonas sp. T1lg22 | reverse complement strand
TCCTTCTCCGCCATTAGTTTTAAAAGAACCGCCTTTACGGCGGTTTTTTTATAACTAAATTTCGAGCAGGCGGACTTGGTTCGAACCCTTGTTCGACAAAATGTCAGGAACATTTTGAGCCGCGCAGGCGCCCGTAGGGGCGAGTGCATGGAGGCACGAGCGCTCATCCCTCCTTCGGCGTTCAGTCACAAGCGTCCGGCCTTCGGCGTCTCTGAACTGCGAAGTAATACTTCGGTTTCTGAGACCCTTCTCCGCCATTAGTTTTAAAAGAACCGCCTTTACGGCGGTTTTTTTATAACTAAATTTCGAGCAGGCGGACTTGGTTCGAACCCTT
>NZ_PQBY01000003.1:0-43996 GCF_002964645.1 Pseudoalteromonas sp. T1lg22 | reverse complement strand
CTTCGGTTTCTCGTCACCCAAACTCAGTAGTGAAACGAAACAGCCGGATGGCCGGCCCCGGTCGAGGATAGTGTGGCATTTGCCATGTGATAAAGCTGTAGGGAACAGCTTTACATCGCATAGGCGACCAGTAGGGCAAGGGCAGGATAGCCCGAAGTAAAGTAGAACATCCTACTTCGTAGCGAGCCAGGGCCTTGTTTAAAGAAACCCGTTGCAGCAATGCAGCGGGTTTTTTGCTTTCTGGCGTTTTAAGTTTTTTGCTTTTAAACCGTCCATTTGTTAACTGATCCCCCTTAGAATAGATTAGCCCCCATACCTTATTTAAGGAGCGGCACGATTAAGTGTGGCTTTAACAATACTTCCCTGTAGCTTGGTTACATCGCTCATCCCCGCTCCTCGCAGAGCTCGTCACCTTCAAGTGGCGTGAGTGAAACTGTTCACTCACTTAATTCCACTTTCAGCCATGCAGCATTGAATACGTCCTGTACTCACCCCTTCGGGCCAGCTAACGCTGTTCAAATCTGTTCCAGACAGATTTGTCACCTCAGAAGCTGCGAAGCAGTGCTTCGGTCTTCTTCGTCTAACAAAACCTTACAATGAATTGTTTGCCTTAATAACAGGAAAAGCGATACAAATAGGTAATAATTAGGGTAATTCTTCACCGTTGGGCTTAATGGAGTGCCTATGCGAGTTGTGTTGTTATGCTTATTGCTTGCGGGTCTGCCCCTGGCTGCGTCGCAAGCGCCAATACAAATGGCTTACGACTGTACTGCCGTGGAAATAGATGAAATCGATCCGGCTACTTTGACTAAGCAGGAGCGTATTAAGTTAATGGAAAATGCGCTGCTTGATTCGGTAAATAAATACAGCACCTGTTTGGATAAGGTGCAGCAGCAAATGGCCAGCGATCAGGCCCAAGCCAGCGCATCGGCTCAGGGGCAGGAGCAGCAAGACGCGCAGGCCCAGTCTCAGTCGCAAGGAACTAGTACTGAACAAATGACCCAAGAATTGCCCTTATCAACCCAAGATCCAGCGCTTACCAAGGAGCAGGAAAAAATGAAATCCGGCGGTGGTCGGGCGCAACAGGTGGTTAAGCCTAAGGATAACGATTCTATTATTTGCACCATGCTCTATGAAGAGATCACCAAAGAAACAAACGATGCCACCAAGCAGGCGTTAATTAAGCAATATGAAGACTACAATTGCACTAAGTAAGCAAAGGTATTGAGATATGATATCTAAGAACCCTTATAGGCTAGCTGCGCTGTTGATCATGATGATTGTCACCCTCAGTGCCTGCCAATCGACCTCAAACAAGAATACTCGTAATGCTCCCCTAGCGGTCGGTCCGAACGCAATGGGGCAGGACTCATACAGCACAGCTAAGGTGCTACCTCAGAGCGATATATTTTTAGATGTTGCGGTGCCGGTATTTGATCCCGGCTTACCCATGGACGGCAATAAGGTCGATTATGATGAGTTGGATGAAATGGATATTTGGCCGCAATTGCGTCGTGCCGAGGCCAAGCGCTTTGCGGTAGAGACCAAGCGCGCCATTGCTGCTACTCAGGCTTTCGGCTCTGTGTCTGTGGTGCCCGATGCCAATACCAGTGCCGATTTATACGTGCTGGGTACGGTATTGCACTCTGACTCCGAGTTTGTGCGTCTTGAGGTAACCGTGGTCGATAGCAGTGGTGAGCCTCTGGATAGCGAAGAGTTTGAGCATCAGGTTACCAAGAGTTATTTCCGCGATGCCTTAAATGAAGGCAAAGATCCCTATCAGCCGGTGTTTGATCAGGTGGCTGACTATGTTTACCGGCTGTTGATGGATCTTTCCGAGCAACAAAAGCAGACCTTGAAAAACACCACTTTAGTACGTTATGCCCATTATTATTCTCCCGAGGCCTTTAAGGACTATCTCAAGGTATCTATCGACCGTAAGAATGGCACCCGTTTTTACAAGTATGAGCTTAATGGCCTGCCAGCGGCTGACGATGCCATGTTGCAACGCATTGAGGTGCTGCGTAATCAAGAAATGTTGTTTGTCGATCGTCTCCAGGATCAGTTCGATGTATTCCAACAAAGTACAGATGATCCTTATCACGAATGGCAGCGTGAAACCTTACCCGAGGCTGTCAGGGCACGAGAGGCCCGTGCCGAGCGTAATACCAAGGCCGTGGTCGGTGCCCTAGGCTTTATAGCTGCCTTGGCGCTGGGCAACAACAGTAACTCAACTTCCACTTCGGTGGCTAAAACAGCAGGTGCCCTGGGCAGTGTTTGGCTGTTAAAGGATGCCTATCAAGCGAATCATAACCTTAAAGTGGCCTCAGCGGTGATCGATGAAATGGGTCAGGGTCTGGACTTAACCCTTAGTCCTCAGGTAATGGAATTTAACGAGCAGCAGGTTGAATTAAGCGGTACCGCTGCCGAGCAGTATCAGCAATGGAAAGCTCATTTAAGGAAGATGTATCATCTTGAAACTAGTGCCAATTAAGCGCCTGCCATTTTCAGTAATAAAGAACACAAGGTATTAGTGGTGGGCGAAGATAAGAAGACGAGCTTAGATCAGCAGCTGCAACAGCAAACCTCGGCCCGCGGGGCAAAGCTCAATACCTATATGCTAGTTGTTGCTGTAACTCTGGCTTTAGTGTTGGCGGCGAGTGTTTGGTATGCCTTAAGTGAGGATGCGGCGATGCCTTCGGCACACATCACATCAGTGCCAAGTGCTGAACTGGCTATTCCCCTTGATAGCGCTGCGAACGAGGTGCTGCGTGAGCAAGTGCAACAGGCTATTTTAACCTTTGAGCAGCAACACCAAGCCCTGCTAACTAACGAACAGGTGATTGCTTTCGCCCCTGAGCGACAAGTACAGGCCAGAGGTGCTTTTGATGTTGCTCTCACGGCCTTTGCACAAGGCCAGTTTCGTCAGGCTCAGGTGTATTTACAGCAGGCCGATGAACTGGCAACCGAGTTATCAGTACAATGGCAGCAAGCCATAGATAGCTGGTATCAGCAGGCATTAAAGGCCCTAGAGGAGCAACGTCCGCAAGAAGCCAGGCTTTATGTGGATAAGATGTATGCGCTCAATGAAGAGGATGCGCGCATCGATACCTTGCAACAGCAGATCCAAGCCTTTACCCAGCAGCAAAGTCTAAGGCGTGATTATCAGGGGGCCGTGGCGGAGCGCGATATAGATAAACAGGCGGCGGTGTTGGCGCAACTTGTGGCATTGCAACCCGAAAACCAGGAGTTGCAGGATAAACTTAATGCTGCCGAGGAAAGCATACGTAAACGCCAAGTTGCCCAGGCGGTCAAAGAGGCGCAGCAGGCCTTGGTACAGCAAGACTTTATCTTGGCCGAGCAGGCGATTACACAATTGCAGCGTTTAAAAGCCGACGGCGACACCCTGAATTTATTGCGCGCGCAACTGAGTAAACAGCAGCGCCAGCTGAGTACCGAGCGCACCCGCGCCCTATTAGTTGCCGCCAGCGAACAGCAAGAGTGGCAGCAGGTAGAGAGCCTAGCGCAGCAGTATTTGGCGCGCGCCCCCGGTGATAGCACCATTACCCACTTGTTGACCCGTGCCAAACAGGTATTGGCGGCGCAGCGCGCTTTAAGTATTTATACGGCGCGGCCCGAGCGTTTAAGCGACAGTCATATTCGCGCTCAGGCCGAGGCGGCGCTGACTAAGGCCCAGCCCTATGCCCCTTACTCGCGGCAATTGGCAAACAGTATCGAAGAGTTGAATCAACACCTGAGTCACTTTAGCACTCCCATCGCCGTGACCTTGCTGTCCGATGAGCAAACCCAGGTACGCATTTATGGCGGTGACCAGCTTGGCGAGTTTGCCCAAAAGCAAGTGATGCTCTTACCCGGCAGTTATACTCTGGAAGGGCGCAGAACGGGTTATGTCAGTGTGAAATATGAGCTTGAGGTGAGCGCAACGGATACGCCAATTACGCTTACCATAGCCTGTACACAAAGGATTTAGTGGTTATGTCAGAGCTAGACGCACAATTAAAACAACGACAAAAAAGCAGCTTGCTACCCTTGCTGATCGCCAGCTGCCTAGCGCTGATGAGCGTGGCGGCCATAGTGATCTATCTGTTTATCGCCAAGGGACATGCTATTAAGGTCTTGCCCGTCGAGGCCCAAGAACAGGCGCAGGTTGAGATTACTGCTGGGTTTGGCTTTGTGACCGATGAGCTGGTCTATCGCTTTGCCAGCGACGTGAAAATTAAGGTCTCCTCTGCCACCTATTTTGCTCAGGAGCTAGTGCTGACAGACACCAGCCCCGCCGCCGTGACTATAGAACTAAAACCCCGCCCAGGTACCTTGATGGGCAAGGTCGCTCAGCCCTATGGCGAACATACCTTGTGGGTTGTTGATGGCCGCTTGCTGGCCAAAGGGGCGACCATTAGCGAGACACTGGGTGAAGGCGATTACACGCTCAGTATCGAAAATCCCTATTATCAAAACCAGCAGCAGGCGCTGATAATGGCACGGGCGCAAACGACCGAGGTAAGCCCTGAGTTAGCTCCCATCTCCGGGGTGCTGGATCTGGCATCCATTCCCAATGGCGCAGAGGTCTATATGGGTGGTAAAAGCCTGGGTAAAACCCCTTTGCGACACACCTTGGCCGGAGGTAGTTATATTCTGGAGTTGCATAAGCCGGGTTATGAGCCGAGTATCGAGAATGTGGAAATTACCGAGCAATATTCGAGTGTTACCCGCCAATACCAACTTAAACCCGAACAAGCCTATTTGGAGATAACCCTGGATCCCGAGGGTGGCAGCCTGTTTATTGATGGTCAGAAGGTGGCGCCAGGGCATGTCGCCGTGGATGCCAATACCATGCACAGGGTGCGCTACGACAAGCCAGGCTATTACAGCTTTAACAGCAAGGTGATCCTGCCCCCCAAGGAGCAAAAATTCTACGCCATTACCCTAAAGCCGGAGCAAGGCAAGGTCAGCGTGCGCAGCAATGTCGAGGCCGAGGTCTATATTAATGGTCAGTTACGAGGTAAAACACCGCTGAGTAAGATCCTGCCGGCTACCGCTCATGAAATTAAGGTGAGCAAACCTGGCTATCGTACTGTGGTTAAAACCCTGACTCCAAGCGCCAAACACGCCTCTACGGTGGATGTCACCTTGCTAACGGAGTTTGATGCCCGCCGTCAGGAGGGGCGCCCCCTATTTGTTTCTACTCTTGGCATGGAGCTGCAGCAATTTAATATGACGCCCTTTACCCTGGGCTCACCAGCCAATGAAGTGGGTCGCCAGCGCAATGAGTTCCAGGTGCAGGTCGACTTCACCCGACCGGTCTGGGTGGGCAAACATGAAGTGACCGAGGCGCAATTTCATGCTTTCGATAAGCAGGTGCATAAATCCCAATTACCGGTAACTAATATCAGTTGGTTGGCCGCCGCACAATACTGTAACTGGCTCAGTGAACAAGAAGCCCTGGAACCCTATTACCGTATCGTTAATAACCAGTTTACGGGTATCAATAAAAAGGCCCGGGGTTATCGTTTGCTGAGTGAGGCGGAATGGGAATGGTTGGCGAAAAAAGCTAAGCGTGCCCGCGCCAGCAAGTATGTGTGGGGCGACAGCGAGCGGGTGCCTAAGGAAGCGGGTAACTTTGCCGATGCCAACCTTAAGGGCAAGCAGGCATTTTATCTGGCTGACTATCAGGACAGCCACGCGGGTAAGGCTCCGGTGGGCAGCTATCGTGCTGATAAGGCCGGTCTTTATGACTTGGCCGGTAATGTTAGTGAATGGGTGTTTGATGTCAGCTCCTATGTCACCCCGGATTTGAACCGGGTGCACAAGGATTATCTTGGCCCAGGGGGGGGAGGTAACCATATTGCCAAGGGCGGCAACTATCAGTCCGGGCGACTGCAGGATTTACGGGCGGCGCTAAAAATCGTTACCGATGGTCCCAGTGAAACCATAGGCTTTCGCATCGCCCGTTATGAGAGGTAAGGTATGAAACGTAAAGGCATATTACTGGTGCTGGCCTTAGTCTTGGTCGGCGCCGTCACTTCGGTCGCGATGGCGGCAAAAATCAGTTTGGACTCACCGGCCACCTTCCCGGTGGATATCTAAGGAGCGCATTATGGTAACGGACAATACCCGCATGAATTTGCCGCCTCTGGTGTCTATCGGCATCTTTATTGCTACCGTCGTTGTGGTGCACTTGCTGTATCAAGGGGTGATCCGCCCTGCGGCGGAAGCCGCTATTGTCGCCCATGGCAGTGGTGCCACGACTAATCTTTGGGTGATCTTAAAAGACGCCGAGCAGCAGGCTTGTATGACCTTGGGCTTGTTCTGTCTGATCCTGATGGGCTACAAGTATTATCGTATCGTCACCAAGGAAGAGCCGGTCTTTACCTTTGACTATCTGCGCTCTTTCCCCAAGGAGGAGGCGCTGAATGTGGATGAAGCCCTGGCGTTTTTAGAAGAAGGGGAGAGTGCAAAAAATAGCTCTGTGGCCACCTGGATCAATTGCTTACGTCGCTATAAAAACACCCAAAATGTGCAGCATGCCGCCGATGCTATTCGTGATAGCGTTGAATCTCTGGCGGCGCAACTGGAGGCGGGCAACGCCACCATTCGCTACTTTATCTGGGCCATTCCCAGTATTGGTTTTGTTGGCACCGTACGCGGTATTGGCTCGGCCCTGGCAAAAGCTGAAGAGGCGGTGGCCGGTGATATCGCCGGTATGGTGGATAAGCTCGGGGTCGCCTTTAACTCGACGCTAGTCTCGCTGTTGCTTTCTATCCTCTTGATGTATGTGCTATTTCATCTTAATAACCGCCAGGATGAAATGGTGCTCAAAACCAAGAACAACTGTGAAACCCATTTGTTAACCCATCTGCATAAGTAGCCAAAATGTTGAAGCGGCGCGGCGAACAAGGGTTAAACCTGTCCTTTCTCGATGTTATGGCCTGCGGCTTGGGCGCTGTTTTGATGATCCTGATTGTCATCAAGTTTCAGGCCTCAACCTCGGTACCCAGCACCGAAATAGAGCGACTGCAGCAAAAGCTCGCCGCCACCGAAGAGCAGGCCAGTGCCTTGCAGCAGGAGCTGGATGAGGTAGCGCAAGCGCTGGCCGCGGTGCAGGCGCAAAACAGTGACAACGACGAGCGCGTGGCCGCGTTAAAACTCATGCAGCAAGCGGCCAGGCAGGCCTTGCAAAATCAACAAGCGGTGGTGGCGCAGTTACAGCAGTCGGTAGCCGCGGCGGCGCCGAAACAGGCGGATGATCCTATTGAGTTAAAGGGTGGTGGTGAGGAGAATTACTTATTGGGCCTCAAGGTTGAAGGTCAGCGTATAGGCATTTTGATCGATCACAGCGCCTCGATGACGGACGAGCAGCTGATCAGGGTGATACGCCGTAAGCTCGGCCCCGCCCAGCAAAAGCAACAGGGGCCAAAATGGCAGCGTACCAAGCGGGTTGCGAAATGGTTGCTGGCGCGGGTGCCGAAGCAGTCTCAGGTCAGCGTGGTCGCCTTTAATTCCGGTGCTCAGGTGCTGGGCAACAGGGCCATCAACTCGGCCAAGGTGGAGGCCAGCATGCAGGCCTTGGTGAAGGACATTGACGCTCTGGTGCCGGAAAATGGCACCGACCTATATACCGCCCTGAGCACCATCAAGAGCACCTTTGCGGATATGGATGCGCTTTACATTATCACCGATGGCTTGCCGACCATGATGTCGGGCGCTAATGGGTTTCGCGAAACAAAACACTGTCAGCCAATAAGCGGTAATATGAAAACCATAGATGGCGATTGTCGTGCCCGAATCCATCAGTTCAGCATCGCCCAAGCCGCCCCCAAGGTACCGACCCATATTGTCTTACTGCCCTTGGAAGGAGACCCGCTGGCGCCGGCGCTTTACTGGAACTGGGCCAATAACACCGGTGGTTTGATGATCGCCCCGGCGCGGAGCTGGCCATGAAGCGGCGTGAACCGGTAGAAATCTTTAGCCTGTCGTTTTTAGACATTATTTCCTGTGCGTTTGGCGCTGTGGTAATGCTGATCCTGCTGGCTAAAAATGGCGATCAGGGTGAGTTTAATGACGCCAGTCAAATTGCCACCCTGGTTCGAGCCTTGGACGGGGCCGAGCGCAGCGTCCAGCAATTACAGCAGGCCTTGAGCGAGGGTGCGGAGCAGTTGGCGGCCGCCGAGGCGCAAGGGGCCAGTAATGCAGAGCAGCAGATGGCCTTGCAGGCACAACTGGCACGGGCCAAGGATAAGGTGCAGCAGTTGACCGATGCCGCCTCCGGGCTGGAGCAAACCCTGGTGGAGCGTCAGCGTGCCGCCATCAATGCCCCACGTGCCTCGGTGCGCGATGACGAGGTGGGTGGTATTCCCGTCGACAGCAATTATGTGGTTTTTATTATCGATACCTCGGGGTCGATGAAAACCATGTGGCCACGGGTGCTGAGGACCATGGACGAGGTGTTGAATAATCATCCCAAGGTACAGGGCTTTCAAGTGCTGTCCGACAATGGAGAGGTGCTGGGCGGACGCTCCCTTGGTACCTGGCGCAGCGACAGTCGGGCGCAGCGCGCCGGGGTACTGCGAGGCTTACAGCAATGGCATGGCAGCTCGAACAGCTCGCCGGTGGAGGGGATAGCCGCCAGCCTCAAGGCCTATGCCCGCTACCAGGGGGATCTCGCGCTTTATGTCTTTGGTGATGACTTTACCGGTACCAGTTACGACGATGCCTTAGCGCAAGTCAACCGGCTGAATCGCAGTACCGGCGGTACGCCTATCGCCCGTATTCATGGCATCGCCTTTAAGCGCAATATGGGCGCGTCACCGGATATGGTGAAGTTTTCCACCCTGATGCGTGAGGTGGCACGGCAAAATAACGGCACCTTTATGGGGCTGTAGTTTGATCTTCAGGTTGGCGCAATGGGTATAACCCTTTTTGTCATCGTACAAAGCATGTTTTAATGTCTCCCTCACACTAAAAAGACCCAGCAGCAGATGGAAAAATATCAATCTATTTATCAGCGTGCGCTTGAGCGCAAGGGCTCACAGGCGCAACTGGAAGCCTTACTCAGTAAGCCAAAAACCACCGAGCAATTAAAGCAACTAACCGATGATATCTGGTTAGAAGAGTTCACCCGAAAAATCTTTCAAAGTGGCTTTTATTGGGCGGTGATCAATGCCAAATGGCCGGGCTTTCGCGAGGTGTTCTGGGATTTTAGCGTTGAGAAATTACTGATGATGGCGCCGGAAATGCTGGAGCAAAAGGCCAGCGATGAACGTATTGTGCGCAACTTTAAAAAAGTGCAAACCTTGCCTATTAATTGTCTAATGATCCATGAAGTAGCACAAGAGCATGGCAGCTTTAGCGACTTTGTTGCCCAGTGGCCGAGCGAGGACATTACCGGCCTTTGGTTATATTTGAAAAAGCACGGCGCTCGCCTCGGTGGCAATACCGGCGCTTTTGCCCTGCGAGCTTTAGGTAAAGACACCTTTATGTTATCGCGCGATGTGGAAGCCTATTGCCGTGCCAATGAGGTGATCGACGGCGGTCTGCACTCGAAGCGCTCCCTGCAGGCCATACAAGGCATGTTTAATGAGCTGCAGCAGCAAAGTGGCCGCTCCTTAACGGAGCTAAGCCAGCTTATCGCCTTTAGCGTTGGCGACAATTATGTTGGTATGCAAACCAACTAAGGATAGCTATGAAGCTAAATAACCCCTATGCCCATATTGGCGCCCTGAGTCACAGCGCCCAGGTGCGTCAGTTTAGTCAGCCGCAGCTGTTGCTGTGGAATAGTGCGTTGGCGAAAACGCTGGGGCTGAGCGAGGACGAAACCACTAAAGCCCAGCTTGCCAGCGGTCAGTCTTATCCGGATGCTAATGCCTTGGCTTATGCCGGTCACCAGTTTGGCAATTACGTGCCCTTGCTCGGCGACGGTCGGGCTCATTTGCTCGGTGCCGTCACCGATCCTCAGGGGCTGAGCTGGGATCTGCAATTAAAGGGCTCAGGAGCAACCCAGTTTTCCCGCGGTGGCGATGGCCTCTGTGGTATTGGCCCGGCGGTGCGCGAATTTATTATGAGCGAAGCATTGGCGGCACTAAAGGTGCCTACCACGCGCTGTTTAAGTGTGGCGCTGAGCGGCGAGACGGTAATGCGACAACAGCCCAGCGCCGGCGCCATAGTGACGCGGGTGGCCAGCAGCCATATTCGCGTTGGCAGCTTTCAGTTTTTAGCCGCGCAGCAGGATGAGCAAGGCTTGGCCCAGTTGGTGGAGCTGACCATAACCCGTCATTACCCCGAGCTGGCCGCGCTGAGCGGGGATGAGCGCTTGTTGGCACTCTTTAGTGCGGTGATGGATAAGCAAATCGAACTGATTGTACACTGGCTGCGCATCGGCTTTATTCATGGGGTGATGAATACCGACAATACCCTGGTCAGTGGTGAAACCATAGATTATGGCCCCTGCGCCATGTTGAACGGCTTTGACTTTGGCCGGGTGTTTAGCTCCATCGACCGTACCGGTCGTTATGCCTTTGGCAATCAACCGCAGATCGCCAGTTGGAACCTGGCGCGCTTCGCGGAAACCCTGATTGACCTGTTTAGCGTAGAGCGCGACCAGGCGGTGGCAGAGTTAACCCAGGTGCTAGGCACCTTCGGCGACAAGTTTAATACCGCCCTTAAAGCCATGTGGCTACAAAAACTGGGGCTCCTGGCCGAGGAGAACGAGGCTGAGGCGCTGGTGGATGAGCTATTGGGGATGATGCAAAAAGAGCAGTTGGATTACACTAATACCTTTGCGGCGCTCACAGACTACAGTCAACAGGGCACAGAGCTGCCAGATACCCTGACGTTAGCCTTGGGAGATTGGCTGGCGCGCTGGCAGGCGTGCGTAGCCGGGCACAAGGAGCACAGCGCGGCGTTGATGAGCGCGGCAAATCCGCAGGTGATCCCCCGTAATCATAGGGTGGAAGAGGTGATCGCCGACTTTGAGCGTCAGGGTCACAGCGACAAGCTGGCGCCGCTGCTGGCGGCTATTCGCAACCCTTATTGCCTTGACCCCGAGCATGCATATTTACAGCAGCCGCCAGAGCAGGGCGAAGACGACAGTTATCAAACCTTCTGTGGCACTTAACTAGATAACGCTAGGTGTAAATAACAAAAAGCCCGAGCATTGCTCGGGCTTTTCAGTCTCAAGAGGCGTAAATCTTAGTGCGCTTTGGCAAACGCCTCTGCTTACGCCATACGCGCAGCATATTTTCGCCAAGGATCTTTTTGATATCCGCATCGCTATAGCCACGGTCCAATAAACCTTGTACCAGGTTAGGGTAGCTGGATACGTCTTTTAGGCCCACCGGCAGTGAGTCACCCACACCATCGTAGTCAGAGCCAATGCCCACATGCTCGATGCCAATCAGTTTCACCACATGGTCGATATGCTCTAGCACCTGCTCCAGGCTGGCGAATGGGAAGGGGTTCTTCTTCAGGAAGGCCGCCTTAAAGTCGGTGGTGTCCTTGCCCGCTTCTTTGGCCTTATCCTGGGCCTCATCGCGACGGTCGTACCAGCTATTTGCGCTGCTGGTCACAAAGCTGGAACCGAAGTTAATTTGGATCACACCGCCGTTCTTTTTCAGCGCCAACAGCATGTCGTCATCCATATTGCGCTCAAAACCCGGCGTGTATTTACGTAGCGAGGAGTGTGAGGCGATCACGGGCACCTTAGACAGCTCCATCACCTGATAGAAGGCCGCATCCGAGATATGCGAGACATCGATCAGCATGCCGATATTATTCATCTCGGTGACCAGCTCTTTACCGAATGGGCTTAGGCCCTTCCATTTACGGCGAATATCATAGCTGGAGTCGGAAATATGGTTGCTTTGCGAATGCGCCAAGGTGATATAACGCACGCCACGCTCATAGAAGTGGTGCAGGTTCTTAATCTCGCCTTCGATGGGGGAGCCATTTTCCATACCCATGGCCAGCGACATCACGCCGTCTTTAAATTGCTTTTCCACATCTGCGACCGAGTCGGCAATGGCGAACTTATCGGGGGCGCGATAGGCCAGCGCTTCCATCATATCGATCAGCTGATTGGCCAGTTCATAGCTTTTACCTTTGCCTTCGAATTCCAAGTTGGCTGGAATATAGATAGACATGAAGGGGGCGTTTAAACCACCTTCAATGGCGCGAGGGTAATCGAAATCACCGCGCTCGGTGGCCTTGCTGACGTCATCCCATTTGTTATGAATGCGATAAGGGACATCGATATGGGTATCGATAAGGATGTTTTCTTGCGCCAGTTTAATGGCTTTTTCAGAAGCCTGATGCACTTGTTGTGCGGCAACGCTAAGGCTGCCAAGAGCCAGCGCTAGGGCCGCGCTGAGGGTGGTGAATTTCATAATAGCCGCTCATTGTTATTATTGAATTTGGTGCCCATTGTGGCGAGGTTTTGGGGTTAAAACAAGGAAATAAGACCAATGAGTGCAGGCACGCACTTGGGCGCTTTTTTAGGTCGGCCTTCCTGCCTCTCCTTCTTGAGTCTGATACCTTGGTGTTCTTAATTGGTGGCAGTAGGCGAGGCTTTGGTACTTGTAGGTCAGACTTCAGTCTGACGACCTAATGGATTTTGTTAGATCTTGTCGCGTTGGGTGAGCGCGTTAAGAAAATAGTCCGGTGGACTATTTTTAGCATGCGAACGCCTTGAGCCAGCGAAAGGCCGGGGACGACAACCAAAGAGGGAGTTCATAACCATCGTGCATATAATTCGTCCATGAAGCTGGGTTCCTGTCGGCATCCCTTCCTCCACCTCCGAGCGCTGCGAAGCGATGCTTCGGTCACTCGTCGCCCCTCTTTGGAAACTCCGCGAACCCGTGATTCGCTAATGCTTGCGAACTCGAGTTTTTGCTAAACGCTCCGCTTTGGCTATGACACGATTTAACGGCCTATCCCTGTGCCGGTAAATCTAGCTCGGCATCAATGCCTCACTGTCCTATACACGCTAGGCAGCAAAAGCCGAGATCGAAAGCGCGAATCTAAACGGGAGTGAGCGATACCTGTCAGTGAGGAGTGGTTACTTAGCTATTGAGAAAAAAGCGCTCAAATTTCTGCTAATACAGTCTTTAATTAGCCTTGTCCTAAGTAATATTTCCTCCAATATCACCGCTGCTGATGACTTTTCTCGTATCCCCTTTTGGATGCAATGTAAGGGGGGGAGGCTTATTCATCGGGGGTTTAAGGATGGCGTTTTTTATGTTGATAACATATTGAATTCAGGCGTTATCAGACTAGGTCAATAATGGCTTGGGTGTTCTGGTAATTTTCAGAGGAAATGGGTGAGCATTTCCTCTGAGTCGGGTCATTGACCCGACAAAACCTAATTAGGCTGCTTGCTCGGTATTCGATTTTAATACCTGTACCAGGTCTTCAATCGTTAACAACACAAGCTGGTGGGCGTGAGCATAGTCGACCAGTGCCCGACCTTTCATCATGCTGCCGTCTTTGTGCATTAGCTCACACAGTACTGCTGCTGGCGAAAGCTTGGCGAGTCGACATAGATCCACGCCACCCTCGGTGTGTCCGCGACGAGTCAGTACGCCTCCAGGGGCGCTGCGCAAAGGAAACACATGCCCCGGCCTTGCAAGATCATCCGCTTTTGCATCGCTGGCGATGGCGGTGCGTATTGTTTGCACCCTATCGGCAGCGGAGACGCCTGTGGTAACCCCCTCTTTGGCTTCAATGGAGACGGTAAACGCGGTTTTATTTTTACTGCTGTTGTCTGTCACCATGGGGGGAAGCGCAAGGTTATCGGCCGCTTCACCGGTTAGTGCCAGGCAGACAATGCCAGAGCAGTCGTTGATAAGCTGGGCCATGATTGGTGTACTGATCAGCTCGGCGGCCACGATTAGGTCGCCTTCGTTTTCTCTGTCCGGGTCGTCCATTAAGAGCACGGGTTTGCCTAACGCGAGATCTGCACAGGCGCGTTGAACGCGTTCAAGTGCGGTTGCACCAAAAGGTGTTAAATTGATATTCATAAGAATCTCCTGATTTTGAAAGTCAAAACTCAGGGGAATTAGGAAAGTGACTGGCACAGCAAAAAGGCACCGTCTAGCCTAACTAAACAGTGTGTTTTTGTACCAAGTATTCTTCTCCCATCCGGACTTTAAGGGACGCTCGCTGAGTACACGAACCCTGAACCGTCGGCTTCGGATTTACACCGAATCTGCTAGACCTTTACCACGCCAAGGTTACTCTTGGTAAAGCGCTCGCGGGCTGATAACCGTCGCCGCCTTCGTATATGTGAATGTGCGAAAGTTAATTACCGCCGGTGGGGAATTCCACCCCGCCCTGAAGAAACGTGCCATTAGTGGCACGGCGTGATTTTATCGCTTGGGGAGTAGATTGCAAAGTCCACAAGTATTTTCACGTAAAATTGCGACTCATGCTATTTGCTTATTGATGATTTCAGCGACTTTCCTTGGGCTACTTTGAGCGATGAAGTGTCCCCCTTCAATTTTTTCAATATTCAGCTGTTTGCATAGGCTCTGAAATAGGTAAATAGCGTGCTGAGGAACTAGTTTGTCGTTAGTTGCTTGGATGTAAGTGCAAGGGACAGAAATTACTTGTTTAGGCCCATTTAGCTGGGCGATATTCTTGAGTCTTTGACGAAGTGTCGTGTTGCTCACTCCTTTCAGAGTACTCATAAATAAAGTTGTCAGGATGCTGTCATGATCTTGGTTACCGAACAGAGCCCAATTTAATAGCTTAACAGGAATGATGTTTTTCTTTATCAATGTCAGCGGGGTCAGGTAAGCATATCTGCTTAGGGGAGATGGGCGCTGAAGAAAACTGGCAGCAAAAATAATGTGTTTAATTTTTAAATTTGAATTCTGAGCTAGAGCATAGGCAATGCGCCCTGAGTAGGATTCAGCGAACAGTATCACTTCTTGGTTACCTAGTCGTTCTGCTATTTCATTCGCGACATCCACTTGTTTGGCATCTGAAAATTGATTTAAAGGATATATTTCGTAATCAATGTGTGCTGGTAAATGTTGAACTAGTGGTGCAAACAACTTCCCAGTTCCATCAAGACCGGGTAGCAATATGAGTTTTGGTGTCTTAAAGCCTAATGCACTCACATGCCATAATCCCGTTCGACTTTAGCGATCCGTAATTTAAACGAGGCATACCACTTCTTGCGTCCTAGTTTTTGCGCTTCAAGATGCTCCATATTGCGCTTCCAGTTTTTTATCGATTCCAGATCGGCCCAGTAGGAGACGGTGATGCCCACTTCCTCGCGAGCAGATTCGACGCCTAAAAAGCCGGGCTGTTGCTCGGCCAGCTCCACCATGCGGGTGGCGGTGTCGCCATAGCCTTCATCTATCTCGGTGCGCACCGAGGTAAAAATAACCGTGTAGTAGGGCGGTTCAGGGGTTTGAGCGATTAACGGCATACACATTCCTTGTTGGCTGAGTGGGCTGCTGCTTTGGGTGATCAGCATAACAGCCGCGGGTGAGTTTGGTTAGCGAAAAATGCTGGTAGTGGTACGGGCTGGTATTTGCCAGCCCCGATTAAAACTCATCCCTATCAATGTGATAGTCGCCTTCCTCGGTCTGCATTTGCTTAAACTGCTGGGCGCTCATAATGTTTACTTCTTCATGGAGTTCCGAGTAAACGATCAGCGCCTCGCCGCTTTTTATCAGGCCAAGCACCTGTTCGATTTTCGTAGCCTTGTCCACCTCGGTTTCACCATAGTCGGTGCCTTCGCGAAGAATAAACTGCTCTATAAGGTTGGTAAGTGCTTCTTTACTTAATTCTTGGTAGGGAATGATCATGCGTTTTCTAATTGCTCTAAGAAATATTGGGGGACGGTTTGCTCTAACCAAAATTCCGGTTTAAACCAGCCGCTGCAACTGATAAAGCCCACATGCCCGCCCTTGGCCGATACGCGTAAATCAACGGCGGCGGAGACATCTTCTGGGCGGGGTACCGCCGGGGTTGCCAGCATGGGGTCGTCTTCGGCATGAATTATCAGGGTCGGGGTGGCAATATGTTTCAAATAGGGCTTGGCACTGCTTTTTTGGTAGTAATCCTCGGCGCCGTTAAAACCATGCAGGGGCGCGGTGATCATATCGTCAAACTGCCATAGGTCATTGATGCTGTTGAGCTGCTCGGCACTCATATCAAGCGCACCTTTGAGGTGCGGCAGCTTGCGGGTCATGGACTTTTTCATGCGGCCAAGCAGGTAGTGCTGATAAATTTTGCCCAGGCTTTTGCGGATCACCTGACAGGAGCTGGATAAATCATGAGGGGCGCTGATCACCGCCGCGGCCTTAAGGCCACTGTGCTCGCGCTGCTCGCCCAGGTATTTGGCCAGGACGTTGCCGCCGAGTGAAAAGCCGACCGCCGCCAAGGCTCGTCCTGGAAAACGTTGCTGCAGGGTGCGGATAAAAAAGCCTAAATCCTGAGTTTCGCCGCTGTGATAGGCGCGGGTTTGTCGGTTTGGTTCGCCGGAGCAATTGCGAAAATGCATCAGCACCGCATCCAGCCCTGCCGCTTGCAACGCCAGCATCATGCCCTTGGCATAAAAGCTGTCGATATTACCCTCCAGACCATGGAGGATGATCACCAGTGGCTTATCCGGCTGGGCTGGTTGTGCCCAGGCAAGATCGAGAAAGTCGTCATCTTCCGTGGTGATGATTTCGCGGCTGACATTCACCTTAAAACCGGGGCGAAAAAAGCGCGGTAAAATGGTTTGCAGGTGGCGGCCGGGCATCCACCAAGCAGGGGTAAAGTGGTTACTCACTGAATATTTACCAACAAAATCAGAATACATCGCGCACTATAGTAACAAAGTTTGGCGACATGCTCATTTTTATCGGATAAAAATAAAGCCTCCGCTAATACAAGATTAGAGGAGGCTTTGTGCGTCGTGCTTAATTTGGTTGGTAGCCAAGGGCGTATAAGCTTGACCCGTGGCGGGGTAATTAGTTTCCTTCAGGAACCTCGGCGTCCATGACTTTCTTCACGAAATAGCCCACATAGAACAAGCAAAGTAAAATCACTACAGTCAGTATGCCGAAAGACATAAACAGCACCGGGTCTGAGAAAAAGTCGCGAAAGAATACTTGCATGATGGCGTCTCCTGTTCCTTTGATATGGCTAGTGTAGGAGAGCCGAGCCGGTGGCAATATGACCTAGATCAAGGTTATTTTAGGGTTAGTCTGTGATTGCGTGCAGAGCTTGATCCAGATCAGCATTTAGCGGCAGTAGGGAGCTGGGTAGATACAAAGCCAGGTTGTTGGCCTTACTCTCAGAGCGCAGTTTCAGGGTATTACAGGCCTGTACCAACTGCATTTGCTGCTGGCGTTCAAACTGCAGTTCGAGGTCGAGTAACTGCTGGCGCAGTGCCGGGTAGTCGGGCAGTGACCCCTGCTGCGCCTTGACCTCGGCGCGCACCTGGCGCAGGGGTTTAAGGGCAAGCTGGTTAAAGGGCGCTATGGCCGTTTGCAGCGCTTGCAACTGGGAAGAGTTTAGAGCTTGCTGGTGGCAGTCTAAATAGGCCAGCAGCAGGCAGAGATTGACGTTCAGGTCGTACTCGTCCTGCCACTGCAACAGGGCTTTTTGCACCTGGGGGTTGGCGTACACAGTGAGGCTAAAGCGCCATAACTCTGCGGCGCTAATCTTGCTCATAAAAGGCCTGCTCTTGCTCTTCGAGCTCGGTCATTAGCTCCAGCAATTCTTCTTCCACCTGCTCCTGCTGTTTTGCCGCCTCGGTTTGCTGTGCCAGCAGTTGCTTGAGCTTTTCCTTATGCTGCTCTTCATACAGGCTGTTATCGCTGAGTTGCTGCTCTATCTCGCTTAGCTGTGGGCTGAGCTTGTCGAGCTGCTTCTCCAGCTTCTCAATGGCTTTTTTCAGCGGCTGCACCTGCTTGCGGAACTCGGCTTCCTTGCGCTTTTGCTCCTTGCGGTTGGCGCTGGAATGGGCCTTATCTTCATTGTTTTGTGCAGGCTTTTCCGCCTGATTGGCCTTAAGCAGCCATTGGTAATAGGCATCGAGATCATAACCAAACTGGCTCACTTCGCCGCTGTCGACCAGATAGAACTCATCGGCGGTGTTCTTTAACAGATGGCGGTCGTGCGATACCGTCACCATGGCGCCTTCAAAACCTTGCAATGCCATAACCAGGGCATGACGCATTTCCAAGTCCAGGTGGTTGGTCGGCTCATCCAGTAACAGCAGGTTCGGTTTTTGATAGACCAGCATGGCCAACACCAGGCGGGCTTTCTCGCCACCGGAGAAAGGCGCCACCGCCTCCAGCGCCTTATCGCCGATAAAGGCAAAGCCGCCAAGGAAATCACGCAGCGACTGCTCGCTGGCCTGCGGGTCCAGGCGTTGCAGGTGGGTCACCGGGCTGGCCTCTAGATCCAGGGCTTCCAACTGATGCTGAGCAAAGTAACCCACCTTGAGGCCCTGGTGATAAAACACCTCACCGGCCTGGGGTTTGATCTCCTGAGCCAGTAATTTGATCAGTGTGGATTTACCGGCACCGTTGCGACCTAGTAAGGCAATGCGACTGCCCGGTACCAAATTGAGCTTAATGCTGTGCAAAATGGTGGTGTCGCCATAGCCGGCCTGGGCGCCATCAAGGGCGATCAGCGGATTGGGCAGGGCATCGGGCTCGGCAAAGCTAAAGTCGAATGGTGAGTCGACATGGGCTGGGGCCAGCTTTTCCATGCGCTCTAAGGCCTTAACCCTGCTTTGGGCCTGTTTGGCCTTGCTGGCCTTGGCCTTAAAGCGGGCGATAAACTTTTCTAAATGGGCAATTTGTTCCTGTTGTTTAACAAATTGCGCCTGATGCTGGGCCAAACGCTCGGCCTTTTGGCGTTCAAACTGGGAGTAATTGCCCTTGTACACATTGATCAATTGCTGATCTATGTGCCAGATTTCACCGACCACGGCATCGAGAAACTCTCGGTCGTGCGAGATAAGCACCAGGGTGCCGCTGTAGGCACGCAAAAAGCGCTCGAGCCAATACACCGCATCCAGATCCAGGTGGTTGGTCGGTTCATCGAGCAACAGCAGGTCGGCATCGCGGATCAGCGCCTGTGCCAGGTTAAGACGCATACGCCAGCCCCCGGAAAAGTCACTGACCGGATAATCTATCTGGCTATTGGTAAAGCCTAAACCATGCAGCAGCTCTCCGGCTTTGGCCTCAATGCTGTAACCCTTCATCAATTCCAGCTGTTGGTGCACCCTGGCCTGGGTATCGCCATCGCCGCTTTGCTCCGCCGCTTTCAGCTCGGTGCGCAGCGCATAATACTGGGGGTGACCCTGCAACACATACTCAAGGGCGCTGATATCCAGGGCCGGAGTTTCTTGCTTGACCGAGGCAATGGACCATTCCTTGGGAACTTTGGCTTCACCGGCATCGAGTTGCAGTTCGCCTTTAAGCAAGGCAAACAGGCTCGATTTACCACAGCCATTACTGCCCACTAAGCCCACTTTATGTTGTGGGAACAAGGTGGCACTGGCATTTTTTAACAGGCATTTTGGGCCGCGTAAAAGCTCGATGTCGCTGATTTGAATCATAGTTACTGCATGGTGTTAATAATGGAGCACATCATATCATGGAGTCCTTGCCCAAGCGGGAAAGTTTTTATGATAAACTGGCGCTTTAAAGCCGGGTGTTTTCGGCCAAGGGGTTGAGAGTATGAAACAGAAAAAGCGTTTTATTGCCGGGGCCAGTTGTCCCGAGTGTCAGCAAATGGATACCATGATGCTGTATAAAGAGCATGATGTGGAAAAAGTACAATGTGTTGAGTGCGGTCATATCATGACCCAGCCGGAAAACGCCGTACAAGCATCAACACGTCAGTTTGAGCAGGTGATCGGCGTTTTCAAACCGGAGTAAACACCTGTTATTAATAATGCGGCGGGGGCGGCTCTTGCTCCTGCGGCATCATTGTCGAACTGCTTTGCACTTCACGGAACTTCTCGCCCAATAGCTCCATCTGACGGCGCATCTTCGCCATCTGCTGTTGGTGCGCCTTAAGCTCATCATTCAGTATATCTATGGTCTCGTCTTGAAACGCCACCTTGGCCTCGAGACTTTCAATACGTGCTTCTAAGTGGTTCATGGGGCTCTCTTAATCTCAAAATACTCGGACAGAGCACTGGAACTTTTGGTGCTCGGTTGATTCTGTTCGTTAAGGCAACGGCTGGCCGCAACCTGATAATCCAACACGCGTTTGCTGCAGAGGATATTCCACAGCGTTGGACATTTTCTGGCAGGCAATATACTGCAAATTACTGTGCTGTGCACCTGTTGTCAGCTCCCAAACCCCTGCTTGGCATTTGCTGTCGTGCTGTTATCGGCGTAAATATCCGGGGCGATAACCAGATTCTGTTCATCTTCACTCAAGTACCATTGAAATTTTAGCGCCCTGACTTGATTGTTGCAGGTGATGACACCATGTCTATCCCGGACACTAGGCTATAACGATCGCCTTCTTATATGGCGGCGTGTGGGTGCTGTTTAACAGCATAGAATTGCTGCGGCTGACGGGCGACAATCAGGCTTCACAAGGCCGTAACGACTAGTGTGCAAATTATTATCATAAATTTGCACGTGTCCCTTAACTCTGTTGCTTCAAGCAGTTAGACTAGGGTCGCAACTCAAGGTTGTTTTTCTAATTATTTCATTAAAGTAATTTGAAAAACAGCCTCATGCTGGAGTTGGAAAAATGGGCTTTACGGGTTAAGGTCTGTTAATCAAAATTTAGTTTTGTAACCTTAAATTGGCAACCCTATGTTGCCGGAGATAGATATGAAAAAAACAATTAAGCTATCGCTTGTAGCGGCATCAGTACTAGCCCTTGCAGCGTGTAACCAAGAAGCAGCTAAGCAAGAAGTAAAAGAAGTAAAACTAGAAACTGAAGCTCAGCAACAGGCTTATGGTATTGGTGCCTCTGTGGGTACTTTCCTAAACAAAGATCTAGCGGACAAAAAAGAGCTGGGTATCGTGCTTGACCAAGAGCTATTGCTACGTGGTTTTAAAGATGCGCTAGCCGGTGAAGCCAAGCTAGACGAAGAGAAAATTCGTGAAGTGCTAACTACTCTTGATGAGTCAGTACGTACTAAGCAGCAAGAGCAAGCGAAAGCCGCTGCAGCCAAGAGCAAAGAAGAAGGTGAAAAATACCTAGCCGATAACGCTAAGAAAGAAGGCGTGACGGTAACTGAGTCTGGCCTACAGTGGGAAGTGCTGACGGCTGCCGAAGGCGACAAGCCAGCTGAAACCGACACGGTTAAGGTACACTACAAAGGCACCTTGATTGACGGTACCGAGTTCGACAGCTCTTACTCTCGTAACGAACCTACCAGCTTCCCGCTTAACCGCGTTATCCCTGGCTGGACTGAAGGTCTACAACTTATGCCTGTTGGCTCTAAGTACAAGTTCACTATTCCTTCAGAGCTTGCTTACGGCGAGCGTGACCTAGGTAAGATCCCTGCTAACTCAACGCTGGTATTCGAAGTTGAGCTGCTTGAGATCGTTAAAGCGGAAAAGACTGACGCTGAGTAATCAGGGTTAGTTGTTGTGCGGTGGTCAACACTGCCGCACACAAGCATAAACGCAAAAAAAAGCCCCACTCAATGAGTGGGGCTTTTTTGTGTATTGAATTAAGTGTGATTGGTGTAGAGGTTGTGGATCAACTCATCTTCCAATTCAAAGCGAATGCTCAGTGCTTCGCCGAGCTGCGATAGGTCTTTATCGAAGTTCTCAAGTAAATCGTCGCTTTTGGTTTCCGCGTAGTTATCGTTAAAGTCGAGGGCGATATCTGTGGTGGCGGAAATTTGCGGATACAAGGAGCGCGCTAATTTCAGACTGTCTGCGCCGCGGCTTTCGCATTGCTTAACTATGTCGTCGTAGATTTCAAAATGGCCGGCTGAGAGGTAGTCCATCAGTAATTGGCAAAAACTCTGGATATTGGCTTGCTCCGGTAATGCCTGATCATGCTTACCATGGTGCGCCGGACCCGCTAGGCCGCAGTACTGCACCAATAGTTCCTGGCGGTCGGTTAACCACTTATCGATGACGCTATGGCTACCACCCCATTTTTGTTGTGCTTTTTCCAATTGCGATAACATCATTGCTCTCCTAACCTCGCTGGCGTTACCTTCTATAAAAAGGAAATCTGAGGCAAAGGTCAACCTATTTTTCACAATTATTATTTCAGATTATTACAGGGCGGAGGTCGGATGATTGTTATCAGGCAGGTTAGAGAAATAAAGCGCTGGAAAAGAAAAAGCCACCGCAAGGGTGGCCGAATTTCTTTAGCAGTCTCGTTGTACGAGCTTCTTTTTATTATGTTTGTTCTAACTTTTTATTATTATTCTCTAGAACGGCATTAGTTATACCAAGGTCGTATAAGCGTTGCAAGTTCTTTTAACAAAAAAATTTACATTTTTTTATCAAGCTTCACATTTGCTGCCGCACAAATGTGCATTTCCATGATCTATTTCATCATAGTGAATCTAGGTTATGGTAGAATCCCGCCCAACTAAAATTTGAACCGAAAGAGTTACGCCATGAGCGAATTGAAAAATGATCGTTATTTACGTGCCTTAGCTAAACAGCCCGTTGATAAAACGCCGGTATGGATGATGCGTCAAGCCGGTCGCTATTTGCCAGAGTATCGCGCTACCCGATCTCAGGCCGGGGACTTTATGAGCTTATGTAAAAATGCCGAGCTCGCTTGTGAGGTAACTTTACAGCCATTGCGTCGTTATCCTTTGGACGCGGCGATTCTGTTCAGCGACATTCTGACCATTCCTGATGCCATGGGCTTGGGACTGTACTTCGAAACCGGTGAAGGCCCTAAATTTGAGCGCCCAGTAACGAGTTATGCAGATGTTGCCAAGATCGCCATTCCCGATCCGGAAGACGAGCTGGGCTACGTGATGAACGCGGTTCGCACCATTCGTCGCGAGCTTAAGGGCGAAGTGCCTTTAATCGGTTTCTCTGGTTCACCTTGGACCCTGGCGACCTACATGGTTGAGGGCGGTTCGAGCAAAACCTTCGGTAAAATTAAGAAAATGGCCTTTGCTGAGCCTAAAACGCTTCACTTGTTGTTAGACAAGCTGGCCGACTCGGTTACTAGCTATCTGAATGCGCAGGTAAAAGCCGGTGCGCAGTCCTTAATGATTTTCGATTCATGGGGTGGGGTATTAAGCCCGCGTGACTACGAAGAGTTCTCACTGCGTTACATGCACAAAATCGTTGATGGCTTAATTCGTGAAAACGATGGCCGTAAAGTACCGGTCACCCTGTTCACTAAGAGCGGTGGTCAGTGGATCGAAAAGATTGCTGCGACCGGCTGTGATGCCATAGGTCTGGATTGGACCATAGATATTGCCGATGCCAAGCGCCGTGTAGGCGACAAGGTGGCACTGCAGGGTAATATGGATCCATCCATGCTGCATGCCTCACCTGAGCGCATTCGTGAAGAAGTAGCGTCGATTCTGGCCGGTTTTGGTCATGGCAGCGGTCATGTATTCAACCTGGGCCATGGTATTACCCCGGACGTTGATCCTGAGCACGCCGGTGCCTTTATCAATGCCGTACATGAGCTAAGTGCGCAATACCACAAGTAATTACAGCCTAAAGAAAAAGCCCGCAGTTGCGGGCTTTTTTGTGTCTGTTAGCAGCCTTTAGTAAATCAGGCTGGTGCCGTTGGCCATCATGGAGGCACGGCCTTCCATCAGCTCCAGGTAATTCTGCGTTGGCCAGTTACGGCGCTTGGCTTCGTCGTATGCCTGGCGCAGGTATTTTTCACCTTGCTGCATGCGTCCCAGTTCGCTGTAGGCAACACCCAGTACGGAAAGCAGGACCGGGTTATCCGGTGCTTCGGCGCGAGCAAGCTCGGCGTATTTTACCGCTTCTTCATAGTTGCGGATCGATTCCTTATCGGCAAAAGCAAGCAGCTTGGCATAGGCGATCATCGCCGGCAGATACTGCTGATGCGTGGCTTGTTTAAGAATTTTCGCCGCTTTATCCAGGTCATAATGCACAGTTTCATAGTCGAGCAGCTTGTTGGCCAATTGATATTGAGCGCGCTCGTTACCACTGTGGCTGGCTACTTCCAACCAGTTATAAGCCTTTTGTTTATCGGCTTTACAGGCAGTGCCGTATTCAAAGCAACGAACCAACCATAATTGCGCGTCATAGTTGCCGTTAATGGCAGCGCGGTAGTACCAATCCAGGTAATGCTCATCGCTGTTGTCCACTAAGCCGGCTTCCAGCATCATGGCGTAGCGAGCCTGGGCGTAGTTATTGCCTTGAACGGCGAGCGCTTTAAGCTTTTGTGAATACTCCGCCAATTGTGACTTATATTCACGGCGATAATTGTTCTGGCTGCTTTGTAATTCAAAGGTGTGAGTTAGGTCGAACACAGCTTGCGGTTCGCCGCTGTAGTCGTTAGGTACATTGTATTGCCACTGGGCAATAGCGGCTAAGGCGGCGTCATCTATTACTCCTTTAGGGAAGGAGGCGATCACCCGCTCATTTATAACATGACCCTGCTGGTTAACGTCAAAGCTCACCGTGGCCCAGGCGCTTTGAATACCGCCCTCATCGTTATATTCCGGATTTACCTTTTGTTTAACCGAAATATAGCGAGCATCGTGGCCGGATTTATCTTCAATGGGCGCCAGGGTTTGCTGGTGTTTGTCATAACCGAATTTGTATGACAATGCCTTGTAGTGGTCTTTCCCGTCTTTACGAGAGGGGACAGTACTGCGGATATCACGATAGCGATCTTTGGCGTCGTCGTTACCGTAATCCAGGGCAAGCATATACCAAGAAAAAGCGTTGTAGATATCGGCTGGGGCTCCAAGGCCCTGCTCATACATCTTGGCTAGCTCGAACATGGCTTGGGGGTGCCCCTGCTCGGCGAGCTTTTTAAATTCAGAGAAGGCGGCGTCGAAATTTTTATTTTGGAGATCTTTCTGCGCGCTGGAATAATCGGCGAATGTGGCGAAACTTGCCAGACTTAATGCTGCACAAAGACCAAAAGCACGTATTTTCATTCCCTTTTCCTAACTTTTTCTTATTATATCACCGAGTTTACAATAATTTTACAGTTGAACAAGGGCTGAATGCTAAAAAATGGGCACAAGGCCCATTTTTGTATTTATAAAGGGTATTTTCTTAATCTATATCAAACTAAACGATTAAGCCCGTTTAGTGCCGCCACCCGGTAGGCTTCGGCCATAGTCGGGTAGTTAAAGGTGGTATTGACGAAGTACTCGACATTATTGCCACCATTTTTCTGCTCCATAATGGCCTGACCGATATGCACTATCTCCGAGGCACGCTCACCAAAGCAGTGTACCCCCAGGACTTCCTTGGTTTCGCTATGGAATAGAATCTTTAGGCTACCCACATCTGTGCCGGCAATTTGCGCCCGAGCCAGGTGTTTAAACTGGGCCCGACCTACCTCGTAAGGAATTTTGGCGGCGGTAAGCTGCTGTTCGGTTTTACCCACCGAGCTCATTTCCGGAATGGTGTAGATGCCGGCGGGGATATCTATGATCAGCTTTTCGTTACATTCCCCTTTGACTATGGCATCGGCACAGATACGCCCCTGGTCAAAGGCGGCGCTGGCCAGGCTGGGGTAACCAATGACATCGCCGACCGCATAGATATTATCGACGTCGGTTTGGTAGCTCTCATTAACCTTAAGTTGGCCACGGCTGTCGGCTTTTAAGCCTACCGCTGCCAGGTTTAAGGTGTCTGTGTTACCGGTACGGCCATTGGCAAAGAGCAGGCAGTCGGCCTTGACCCGCTTGCCCGACTTCATATGCATAATGATGCCGTCGTCGCGGGTTTCAACGCGATCGAATTCTTCATTGTGGCGAATAAAAATGCCGCTGTTCCAAAAGTGGTAGCTTAGGGCATCGGAAATCTCGTCATCCATAAAGGCCAGTAAGCGATCACGGGTGTTAACCAGATCAACCTTGGTGCCTAAACCTTTGAAAATAGAAGCGTACTCACAACCAATCACACCTGCGCCGTAAATTAGAATGCGCTGTGGATCGTGTTGCAGATTTAAAATGGTGTCGCTGTCATAGACGCGGGGATGATTAAAGTCGATTTCCGCCGGACGATAGGGGCGTGAGCCAGTGGCGATCACTATGGTTGGCGCGCTTAGTTGCTCGATTGACCCGTCCTGATGTTGCACCTGAACCGTATGCTGATCGATAAAGCTAGCATCACCTTGATACAGGTCGATGCGGTTGCGTTCATAAAAGCTGCTGCGTAAGCTCGACTGTTTAGAGATCACCGCGCTGGTATGACGTAGAATATCACCAAAGGTCAGGCGGCTAGGACGCTCTGAGATATGGAACAAGGGGTTGGCCTTGTATTCGATATAACGGCTGACCGAGTGGCGCAGAGCCTTGGAAGGAATGGTTCCCCAATGCACGCAGCCACCACCGACTGCGCGCTGGCGTTCGATCACTGCCACCCTTTTATTGCTTTTGGCCAGGTTCATGGCGGTGCCTTCACCCCCAGGGCCTGTACCAATAATAATGGCGTCATACTGGTATGCCGCCTCGGGCTTCTTCTTACTTGTGGTTTGTTTGGCCACGCTCACTCCTTTACCCTTTTAAACCCGGCAATCTGCTCTTAGCTATACGCCTTTAGTAAGCGTGCATTTAACGCCAACCAGGCCTGCTTTTGTGTTTGCCAAGCATCTTCTAGTTCATGATATTGCTTCATTAAAGCGGATTTTTCGCATTGTTGCAGCATCGAATTCTTTTTTGCTTCAAGCACCTGCTTCTGTACCTGACAAAAATGCTGCAGTTTTTTCAGCAATACTTCGTACTCGTTTTGCAATAGCGCCAGTTTATCATGAGCGACTTCCTTAGCGGCAAGTTCGACCTTGGTTTTAGTCAATAAGGTTTGCGCCTTGGCCTGCTCGATGCGTTCTATGGGTGTGCGTTTAAGTTTTTTCGCCAGCCCCACATAGGCGAAGGTGCGGATCATCCATTTGGTTGGATCGTAGTGCCACCAACGAATGCCATTGCGGTAGTCGCTGGCAAAAATGTGGTGGAAGTTATGATAACCCTCGCCATAGGTAAGCAGCGCCAGCAAGCCATTATCACGGGCGGTATTTTTTTGAGTATAAGGACGCGAACCCCAGATATGGGCCAGCGAGTTAATAAAGAAGGTAAAGTGCTGCGATAACACCAGACGCAGTAAGCCTGCCAGTAACAGCATGCCGATGATGTCGCCAAAAAGAACCCCGAGCAGCAGGGGCAGGCCGATATTCATCAAGATCACTAACTTCATATAATGCTTATGTTGCCACATGACCACCTTGTTGCGTTGCAGGTCGCGGGCGTTGTTGTAGTTGCTGTAGGCCTCACCCTGGTAATCGCGCAGCATCCAGCCAATATGGCTGTACCAAAAACCTCGGGTGGCGGCATAGGGATCATTCTCCGGATCGTCGACCTGACCATGGTGTACCCTGTGGTCACTGCTCCAGTGCAAGGCACTGTTTTGCAGAGCAAAGGCGCCGCCGAGGGCAAAGATAACTTCAATGACTGGGTGCACCTCATAGGTTTTATGAGCCCATAAACGGTGGTAGCCGGCGGTGATTGAAAGACCGGCAAAAAACATACAGGCAACAAAGGCCCACCAATGAGAAGCGCTGTAACCCTGGGTTATACCGTACCAGGGAACAAGGGTAATAGCGGCCAAAAAGGATAGGCTGAAAAACAGCACATTGAGCCATAAAAGTGGGGGTTTTTTCATTAGTAAAGAATCTCAGCGTACAAGTGTACGCTAAAATAGAGGTTCAATCTCTTAGCGTCAAGTATTAGACTTGAGTTTTTATCAGCTTAGGTAGCAACCATGGCCGGAGTTCGTGCCCAGCAAAAAATGAAAACCCGTCAAGCATTGATTGCGGCGGCCTTTAACCAATTGAGTGCTGAGCATAGCTTTTCTAACCTCAGTTTGCGTGAGGTGGCCCGTGAAGCAGGCATTGCCCCGACGTCCTTCTATCGCCATTTTAAAGACATGAACGAACTGGGTCTGACCATGGTTGATGAAGCCGGTTTAACCCTGCGCCAGTTGATGCGCCAGGCGCGTCGTCGTATTGCCAGTGGTGGCAGTGTGATCTCCACCTCAGTGCTCACCTTTATGGAGTTTATCGACAACCAGCCCAACCAGTTTCGACTGCTGCTGCGGGAGCGCTCGGGTACCTCGAAAGCATTTCGTTCCGCCGTTGCCCGCGAGATTAAACATTTTATTCTCGAGCTGGCTCATTATCTTGAAGGCGAAACTCAGTGTGATAGCCATCATGCCTATATGCAGGCCGAGGCCATGGTGACAATCGTTTTTACCTCAGGAGCGGAAGCACTGGATTTAGAAGGTCAGGCCCGCGAGGAGCTGGTAGAGCGTTTGCAGTGGCAGCTTAGATATATTTCCTTCGGCGGGTATCATTACGCGCAAAAAAACAGCAAATAAACCCAGCCATTAAAATAAAATAATATACGCAGAGATCCCCAGGCGCAGAGTTAGCCTCTGTGCCTTTCCTTCTTATCTTGGTTTTTATATTCCACTTTTTGTTTTTGCTTGGAATTATTTTCCTTAAACCCAGCTTAAAATCCCTTTTTATTGGATTTTTTATGCTTGCTTCTGCCCCTTGGTTAGTGTTAAAAAATAGCCAACTTACAAACGAACGAATACCCATGATGCACACTACTCAGTCAATTACTCGCTTACTCAACCTGCTGCTCCTAGAGCAAGACTGCGGGGCGTAGCGCGTTGGCTGTGTGTGACACAGACTTTGAATAAGACCCCGCACTGAGCGGGGTTTTTTATTTCTAACGGGTTAATTTTTGGCATTGGGCACTGAGGATGAGGACAGAATATGCAAGACAAGGTTTGGATCTTTGACACCACCTTACGCGATGGTGAGCAGGCACTAAAGGCAAGTTTGACCGAAGATGACAAGCTGCAGCTCGCTCATGCTATCAGTCGCCTTAATGTTGATGTGATGGAGGTGGGCTTTCCTGTTTCCAGTCCCGCCGATTTTCGTGCCGTGCAGCGCATCGCCAGCGAAGTAAAGGGGCCGATTATCTGTGGTTTGGCACGAGCGGTAGCTAAAGACATTGAAGCTTGCGGCGAGGCCTTAAAAACGGCGCAGCAGGGGCGTATCCATACCTTTATCGCCACCAGTCCACTGCATTTAGAGCATAAGTTACGGATGTCTTTGGATGATGCTACCGCTATGGCGGTGAAGGCCATTAAGCAAGCCCGTAACTACACCGATGATGTGGAATTTTCCTGCGAAGATGCCGGGCGCACGCCTCATGATCACCTATGCCGCATCGTCGAGCAGGCCATAGCCGCTGGTGCCAATACCATCAACCTGCCGGATACCGTGGGCTACGTCACCCCGGATGAGTATGCGGCGATGATCCATCATTTAATGAACCATGTGCCGAACATAGATAAGGCGCGCTTAAGTGTGCACTGCCACAATGATTTGGGTTTGGCGGTGGCCAACTCCATTGCTGCGGTGCAAGCGGGGGCGCGCCAAATCGAATGTACAGTTAACGGCATAGGGGAGCGCGCCGGTAATTGCTCCTTGGAAGAGGTGGCGATGATCATGAAGATGCGTCAGGACCACCTTAAGGTGCATACGGATATTCGCAGCGAGGAGATTTACCGGGCGTCACGTCAGGTGGCGAAAATCTGCAATATGCCGGTGCAGCCAAACAAGGCCATTGTCGGTGAAAACGCCTTTGCCCATAGCTCGGGTATTCACCAGGATGGCGTCCTAAAAGCGCAAAATACCTATGAAATCATGTCACCGGAAAGCGTCGGCGTGCCCAGCAACCAGTTAAATATGACCTCACGCTCAGGTCGCCATGTGATAGAGCACCGCCTAAGCGAGCTTGGCTATCATAGCGACGACTATGATATGGACAGCTTGTATACCAGCTTCTTGGAGCTGGCCGACCAAAAAGGCACGGTTTATGACTACGACCTGGAAGCGATGATCTACTTTAATCAAATCCGCGACAAGGATGAGCATTACCAATTGCAGTATGTCAATGCCACTTCAAACTCCCAATCCGTGGCTACTGCGACTATCGGCCTTAGTGTGGCCGGCGAGCAGAAGCAAGAAGCGGCCACGGGCAACGGTCCGGTCGAGGCCTCGTTTGCTGCCTTAGCGCGCTTAACCGGCATGGATGTGGATGTAATCGAATACAACCTGGACGCCACAGGTCAGGGCGCCAGCTCCTTGGGTCAGGTAGATATTATTGCTAAATATCAAGGGCGTACCTATCACGGCGCAGGCCTGGCGGCAGATATTGTCGAAGCCTCGGTGCATGCCATGGTGCGTGTGTACAACATTATTTATCGAGCCCAACAGGTTTCGAGCTTAAAGCAACAAAGGAAAGCAGGATGAGTCAACAAAGTTATAGTATCGCCGTATTAGCGGGTGACGGCATAGGTCCGGAAGTCATGGCGGCGGCCGAGCAGGTTTTGGCGGCCACCAGTGAGGTATTCGGGTTTTCCCTAACCCTGGCGCATCATGCGGTTGGCGGTTGTGCCATAGATGAATTTGGTGAAGCCTTGCCGGCGCACACGCTAACAGCCTGCGAACGTGCCGACGCTATTTTGTTTGGTGCCGTTGGCGGCCCTAAATGGGAAGGCCTGCCGCCGGAGCAACAGCCGGAGCGAGCCTCCTTGTTGCCGCTGCGCAAACACTTTGGCTTGTTCTGTAACCTGCGTCCGGCACAACTATTACCGGCGTTAAGTCACTCGTCGCCGCTACGCCAGGACATCAGCGCCAGCGGTTTCGATATTTTATGTGTGCGCGAGCTGACCGGCGGTATTTATTTTGGTGAAAAGGGTCGCAGTGGCACGGGGGCTCAGGAAGCGGCGTTTGATACCCAGACTTATTCCCGTGAAGAAATCGAGCGCATCGCCCGTTTTGCCTTTGATGCCGCGCGCCTGCGTCGAAATCATGTGACTTCGGTGGATAAGGCCAATGTGTTGGCAACCAGCGTGCTATGGCGTGAGGTAGTCAATGAGGTGAGTCGCGACTACCCGGATGTCACTTTAGACCACATCTATATAGATAACGCCGCCATGCAGTTGGTTAAACAGCCCAGCCAATTTGATGTGTTGCTGTGCGATAACCTGTTCGGCGATATCCTTTCCGACGAATGCGCGATGATCACTGGCTCCATGGGATTGCTGCCTTCGGCAAGTCTGAATCAATCTGGCTTTGGTCTGTATGAACCGGCGGGGGGCTCGGCCCCGGACATTGCCGGTCAGGGTATTGCCAACCCCATAGCGCAGATTTTAAGTGCGGCGTTAATGCTGCGTTACTCCCTGGGCCAGGACGAGGCGGCGCGGCGCATTGAAAAAGCGGTGGCCGAAGCGGTGGCCGCCGGTGTCGGCACCCCGGATATCTTCCCGCACGCGGGCTATAGCACCAAAGATGTGGCCAAGGCCATTGTTGAGCGTATTTAACCGAGAATGAGGAACCAGCAAGTGGCCCAGACCCTATACGACAAAATTTGGCAGGCGCATTGTGTTGCCCATTTAAACGAACAAACAGATTTACTTTATATCGACCGTCACCTGGTGCATGAGGTGACCTCGCCCCAGGCCTTTGCTGGTCTGCGCGAGAAAAACCGCCCGGTGCGTTGCCCGCAAAAAACCTTTGCCACCATGGATCATAACGTTTCTACCAAGAGCCGTTCATTGGCTGCCGCCAGCGAGGTGTCGCGTAATCAGTTGCAGGCCCTGGCGCAAAACTGCAAAGACTTCGGCATCGTCTTGTACGATCTTGATTCCATTAACCAAGGCATAGTCCATGTCATGGGGCCTGAGCAGGGCATCACCTTGCCCGGCACCACCATAGTCTGTGGCGACAGCCATACCTCAACCCATGGTGCCTTTGGTGCCTTGGCGCACGGCATAGGAACTTCCGAGGTCGAGCATGTGCTGGCGACTCAAACTTTGCAGCAGAAAAAAGCCAAGTCGCTGAAGATTCAAGTTAATGGCGTTTTGCGTCCGACGGTGACGGCAAAAGACTTAATCTTGGCAGTGATAGGTCAATTAGGCACCGCCGGTGGTACAGGCTATGTCGCCGAATTCTGCGGCACCGGCATTGAAGCACTGTCGATGGAAGCGCGCATGACGCTGTGCAATATGAGTATAGAAATGGGCGCCAAGGCCGGCTTAATCGCCCCGGATGAAAAAACCTATGCCTACCTTGAGGGTCGTCCTTTTGCACCGCGCGGTGAAGACTTTGCCGCCGCCATTGCCTACTGGCAGACCTTGCGCAGTGACGCCGATGCGGTATTTGATAAGGTTATCGAAATTGATGCTGCCCAGATACAGCCGCAAATCACCTGGGGCACCAGCCCGGAGCAGGTCATAGGTGTGAATGAGCCTATTCCCGATCCGCAGCAAGAGACGGATTTAATCAAGGCCGATGCCATCCGCAGCGCCTTGAAATACATGGATCTTAAGCCGGGGCAAAAGTTGAGCGAGGTCAGTGTTGATACCGTCTTTATAGGCTCCTGTACCAATAGCCGCATTGAAGATTTGCGCGCTGCCGCCGAAATTGTTGCCGGTAAGCAGGTAGCTCCTGGCATTGAAGCCTTGATTGTACCAGGCTCAGGATTAGTGAAAAAACAAGCGGAAGAAGAAGGCCTGGCGGAAATCTTTAAGGCCGCTGGCTTTGAGTGGCGAGAGCCGGGTTGCTCCATGTGTCTAGCCATGAATGATGATCGTTTAGCGCCGGGTAAGCGCTGCGCCTCCACCTCTAACCGTAATTTTGAAGGCCGTCAGGGGCGCGGTGGTCGCACTCATTTGGTCAGCCCAGCTATGGCCGCTGCTGCCGCCATTGCCGGCCACTTCGTCGATATTCAAGGAGCCAACTCATGAGCTATTTTCACACTGGGTTAGTCGCCCCTTTGGACAAGAATAATGTCGATACAGATCAGATAATTCCAAAACAGTTTCTAACCTCCACCAGTCGCGATGGTTTTGATAAGGCCTTGTTTTACGACTGGCGTTACCTGGAAAGTGGAGAGCCGGATCCAAGCTTTGTGCTTAATTACCCGCAATATCAGGGCGCCAGCGTGCTGCTTAGTCGCGATAACTTTGGTTGTGGCTCATCCCGTGAGCACGCGCCCTGGGCGTTAAAGCAATATGGCTTCAGTGTGATTATTGCCGAAAGCTTTGCCGATATCTTCTTTAATAATTGCGCCAATAACCAGATGCTGGCTATTACCTTGTCGGGCGAGCAACTCGATGCCTTATTTGCCCTGGCGCAGGGCGACACGCCTTTGCATATCGAGGTTGATTTGCAAAACCAGCAATTGCTGAGCGCGGCCTTTGCGCCCATTGCCTTTGAGGTGCGCGCCGATATTAAGGAGCGTCTGCTAAGCGGCCTGGACTTTATCGGGGTCACCGAGCAGTTTAATCCGCAAATTGAAGCCTTTGAGCAGCAGTTGCAGGCAGAGCGTCCTTGGCAATAATCTCAAAAACTCGCAATACCTATAATTAAAGCGCTACTATGGCGCTTTATTTTTGTAATGGATGAACATCATGAAATTAGCTTTTGCCATGAGTGCGGCAGTATTAAGTCTGAGTACAATAGCCGCTGCACGCCCTGCGCCTTTAGTGTCTATTCCCAGCCACGATGCTTTCTTTAACAATCTCAAGGCGCATTGTGGTAAGGCCTACCAAGGCGAAGTGAGTGTTGATAACGCCGGTCCAAGCAGCTTTAGCGAGGCTAAGCTGGTGATGCATGTGCGCCGTTGTAGCGATAGCGAATTGCAAATTCCGTTTCATGTGGGCGAGGATGCGTCACGTACCTGGATTATCACTAAAACCGGTAGTGGTTTAAGTCTGAAGCATGATCACCGCCATGAAGACGGCACCGACGATGCCTCAACCATGTATGGCGGTCATACTTTGGATGCCGGCTATGCCAATGTGCAGTCTTTCCCTGCGGATCAGTATTCCAAAGAGTTGTTTGTTGCTCAGGGTATTCCCCAGTCTATCGGCAATACCTGGCAAATGTATATCTACCCTGAAAAGTTCACTTATCGCTTAGTGCGCGAAGGACGTGAGTTCCGCGTTGACTTTGACCTGACCAAGCCCATTGCAGCGCCAGCCGCGCCTTGGGGTTATACGGACTAATCGCAGCTGACTTCGGTCAATAGATTGGGTTCATAGGCGCGTGGGGTAGTGGGGAAGCGATCATATTCCTGCACCCCTTCAAATACTTGTATGTTAAACGCTGCGCTGCGGCACAACTTGCGTGCGTGACGCAACAGAAACACACTCTGGCGTTGAAAGTGCTCGTAATCATCGGCCACTACTTCCAGGCGATAGCGCTTATCGGCCAGCTTGGTTTGGTAGTAATGTACCTTTTCGTCGAAGTCATAAAGCTTCTCGCGTTTGCCCTCGGGCGTTTGCGCGTAGCTACTGGCTGCCAGCAATATCAACATGCTTGCCAGTAAAGGTGTATGTAGAGTCATAATCGCCCCTGTTGTCTCTGTACTGCGTATCCATTACAGTGAGTGTAACACTTAGCGAGGGCCCTGCCATGTTAGAGCATATTAAGCAGTTTTTTACGTCCCTGGCGGCAACACCCGAGCAGCCGCGATTACCGGATTTTAAAATCTCGGTGGCCGCCCTATTGGTTGAGGTGATGCGCGCCGACAGCGAGCTACAGGCGCAAGAGCAAGCAAGCTTGCAGGCTTTATTGCAAAAGTACTTTGCCCTAGATATGGAGCAGGTGAATACCCTGATCAAGGCCGCCACCCGGGACTTGGACGACGCCATAGATTACTTCCGCTTTTCTAAACAGATCAATGACAACACCAGTGCCGAGCAAAGGGTGGAAATAGTGCAACTGCTGTGGCAACTGGCCTATGCGGATGGCGAGCTGGATAAACACGAGGAGCACGTGGTGCGTCGCGTTGCCGACTTGCTCTATGTTACCCACAACGACTTTATTAAAGCCAAATTAGCGGCCCAGTCGGCTGGCCAGTCGGCAAGTTAAAGGAGCCGACATGGCTTATGAAGGACTGGGGGAGGTCAACCCTGAGCTCAATCGTCAGCTGCAAGCGCAGATAGAGGCGACAGCGGATAAGTCCTACCTAGACATGGCGCCGGGACAACGCCTGCTTAGCCAGGGAGAGATGCAAGAATATGCTTACTTTATTGTTTCCGGCGTGCTGGTGGCGACCCATCTGGATGAAGCGGGCTGCGAACATTATAAAGAGTTCTATTTTGCTGGGGAGTTGGTGTTCTTATATAGCGCTTGGATCAATCAAGGTGCTGCCCAATACAATATTGAGGTGCTTAAACCGAGCCAGGTATTGCGCGTGCCTATTGATGCCCTCTCTCGGCCTGAATGGCAAGCCCTGGTGCTGGCACTGTTAAAACAGCAGGTGCTGTATAAGGAAGCCAAAGAAGCGTTTCTCTTGCTGCAAACACCGCAGCAGCGCTATCAATATCTCTATCAACATCGCCGCCACTGGTTGGCACAGCTGAGTTTACATCAGGTGGCTAAGTATCTGGGGATCAGCGCGGTCAGCCTGTCACGTATTCGTGCTCGATTAGGGATCAATTAACAAAGGTTAAGGCGCTTTTGCCGTCGTCCGTTCATTATCGGCGTGCGGAGGAAGCATGACCTATTATCTTATTTCCCAAGTGCTTGCGGCCATTGCCGTGGCGCTTGATTTAATGTCGTTTCAACTCTATCGCCGTCATTATGTGCTGGCCTGTTTGGTCGCCTCGACGGCATTGACGTCCATTCATTATGTCTTATTACAACAACCGGCAGGGGCGGCCTTAATGGCGCTGGCCTCGGTACGGTATGCCATCAGCATCCGCTATCAGCGGCGGCAACTAGTGTACTTTTTTATCCTCAGTGCCTTAGTGTTAGGCGTCTTGGTAATGGATTCCTGGTGGTCGTTACTGGCGGTGGCCGGCAGTTGTTTGCAAACCTATGCGGCTTTTCAGGGGGAGCAGGTGCGTATGCGTGTCAGCATGTTGTTCGGCACCTGCTTTTGGTTGGCCTTTGCAGTGATTGCTGGCTCGCCGGTCGCCATGGTGATGGAGGCCCTGTTCCTTACCAGCAATCTTATTGGCCTGTATCGGTTTCGCCGTAGCTTAACCCTTTAGTTTCTCGGTGACATAGACCAGTTGCGCCGTTAGTGCATTGATTTTCTCGCTGGTGGCGGCGTCATTGATCTGACCTTGTTCATCAACCAGGGTATGTACGCCACCTATGGCAAGCTGATCGCCTAGTACCAGGGCGCCGATGCCGCTGAGAATATCGCGAACATGGTTAAGGCCACGCAGACCACCCAGACCACCGGGTGAGGCGGCAAATAAGGCTACCACCTTATTGCGAAATGCCGGCATGGCGCCTGGCTCGGTGCGTGATGCCCAGTCGATGGCATTTTTTAACACCGCGGTGATAGAGCCGTTGTACTCTGGGTTGGCCAACAAGATGGCATCTGCAGAGCGCAGCTTGTCTTTGAGGATATTGACGCTTGCGGGTGTGCCTTGGGCTTCAATGTCTTCATTAAACATAGGTAGATCAAGTTCGGCCAGGGATAGAACTTCAACTTCCGCGCCTTGCTGCCTTGCCAGCTCGGCGGCATGGGCGATAACTGCGTGGTTAAAACTGTTGCTACGTAGGCTGCCCGCCAGGGCGATGATTTTTGCGTTAGTCATATTGGTGATCCTTATGCGGTGGCAATGGTTGCTGAGTGCTTGGAGGTTACTTTAAAAGAAAATCGCCTTGCAAAAAAGCGTGAAAAACGCAAAGCTTATGTGCATATAAACACATAAGGACGAAGCCATGGCGAGTGAGTTTAGCGATTGGCAGGATATTAAGGTGGCCTTTGAGGTTGCCCGCCGCGGCACCCTGACTTCGGCAGCTCAGGCGCTAGGTGTGCATCACAGCACTGTGTTAAGGCGCATTAACCATCTCGAGCAAAGCTTGAATACCCGTTTGTTTCATCGTCATGCCCGAGGCTATACGGTGACAGAAACCGGCGCCCAGCTGTTTGCCAGTGCCGAGCAGATTAACGAGCAGCTTGAATCTCTGCACAGCAGCATCATGGCCGCCGACACCACATTAAGCGGTTCATTGTTGTTGACCACGGTCAGTGGTTTTATCGATCTTCTGGCGCCCGTGTGCGAAATTTTTCAACAGCGTCATCCGCAAGTGCAGCTAGAGATCCTCTTAGATCAAAAGCGCTTACGTCTGGATCATGGTCAGGCGCATATAGCCGTGCGCGCAGGTCCGCGTCCCGACGAAGGTGACTATATTGCTCAGCACCTGTGTATCCGAGATTCAGGGCTTTTTGCCCACGAGCGTTACTTGGCACGCATGGGGGAGCCCAAGTCGTTAAGTGAGTTGCAGCAGCATCATTTTATTTCCGGGGTGGCCGGTTTTAATAGCCGGGTTCCTTACTTTGCTTGGGTTGATGAGCATATTAACGCGTCGCAAATCACCCTGCGGGTGTCGGAAACATCCGACGCCAACCGCGCCGTGGTCAATGGTCTGGGGATTGGCGGCATGCAAAAAGAGGTGGCTCGCCTATACCCTCAGCTGCGCCCCGTGTTGCCCAAGGAACTGAATTGGCAGCACGATATCTGGTTGGTAACGCACCACCAAATGCACCGCAGTGCCAAGGTTCAAGCCTTTGCGCAATTGCTCAAGCAGCACTTTCGCTCCTAACGCAAGGGTAGGGCAGGCATATAAAGGGCGCCCATTTATAAACAGTTCAACTATGTTTAAAAAGGCGTTTATTCACTATTGTTATTGCCAAGGGTTGGAGAACTCCGGTGTACGCCCTTGTTATTAATGGTCAATATGACACAATGGCGCAGATTTAAACTTAACCGGCCTGTGGCGTAAACGGGAGCAAAACACTAGATGGCAGACATTCAATTTCTTAACGTTGATCTTGAACTGGAATCGCAACAGGACATTAGTGCCCTGGTTGCCGACTTGGATAAGCGCGCCGTGGTGCTGCATTATGACAAGGATGATACCCGCCAGTTGGCTCGTTTTGAGGCCAACAGCGATGCCATCAGCCCGGATAAGGCCATTAATGAATTGTGTGAACTGATCGAGTCTTGTTCTAAGGCCGCGTTAAAACAATGGCTGACCTGCTCGCGCCGTACCTTCGACTTAGGCTTTAGCTCAGGGCATTCACCAAAATGTTTTAATGAAGCGATCAGCGCCGATACCTTACTGCGTATCTCCGCCATCGGCGCCGGTATAGAAGTCACCATCTACGCCGTAGAAGACTAACAGAGCGCCAAAAGGCGCTTTTTTGTTGCTCTGTGTGCACTCCCACATTTAATCAGCTTCCCATTATTGGGGGCTCCCCATCCATCTAACACATTCATTTAAACTGTTTTTGTTGGAAAAAAACGAAATTAATAACCAATTGGAATAACAAAGCAGATTCTATTCTTTTTTCCTGCCTTCGCACCTAGGTATGCTTCAGGCTCACCATAGCCTGGTATTGACCTTTTTTGTTGCCGGGCAAACACACATTTTACACTGCATGGCACAAGGGCGATGTAGTTTTGGGTTAGAGGAAAAAAGATGTTGTTAAACCAGCTGAACGCGGCGGCAAGTCCGCTTACACCTGAGCAGGTGCAAAAACTTCAAGGTTTGGTGGCCGAATTAAATCCAATTCAGCAGGCCTGGGTAAGTGGTTATCTGGCTGGCAATGCAAACAGTGCCGCTTTAGCTGGTGGCGTGGCGACCAATGCCGGCGAAGCCGCAACTCTGACCATCCTATACGGCTCGCAAACCGGTAATGCCAAGGGTGTGGCTACGCAATTGCAAGCGCAGGCACAAGCACGCGGCCTGGCAGTAAACCTAGTGAGCATGGCCGATTATAAGCCGACGGCACTGAAGAAAGAGCAGTTTATCAGCATAGTGGTATCTACCTATGGTGAGGGTGAGCCGCCTGAAGATGCCGAAGCCCTGTATGAGTTTTTAGCCACGAAAAAAGCACCAAAATTAGAAGGTGTAAAAATTGCCGTGTTGGGTTTGGGTGACTCCAGCTATGAGTTCTTCTGCCAAACCGCAAAAGATTTTGAAGAGCGTTTAGTTAAGCTCGGAGCCGAAGTGATCCTGCAACGTGCCGACCTGGACGTGGATTATGAAGATCACAGTGACGCTTGGATCAATGGTGCCCTGGATGCTTTCGAGCCCGACCTTAAAGCCCAACAAACGAATAACAATGTAGTAAGCATGCCGATGACCGCGGGTGCGGCGAGCCAGTACAACAAGCAAAATCCATTTACCGCCGAATTGCTGACGGTACAGAAGATCACAGGTCGCGACTCAACAAAAGATGTGCGCCATATCGAGATCTCTTTAGAGGGTTCTGATATCCAGTATCAACCTGGAGATTCATTGGGCGTGTATTTCCTTAACGATGAAACCAAGGTCGATAAGGTTTTAGCGACTTTAGAGCTAGATGGCGAGACTCAGGTAACCTTGGGCGATGAAGCTTTAAGTTTACGTGATGCATTAATCGAGCGCCTAGAGCTAACGCAGTCTTACCCTGGCTTCGTGGAAAAATACGCGGCTGTGACCGAGAACGCCGAATTATTGGCACTGGTTGCAGATAAGGCGGCGATGCGCGAGTACATAGAAGCGCGTCAAACCTATGATGTTATTTTCCAAAACCCAGCCAAGGTGAGCGCTCAAGAGCTAGTAGACAGCCTGCGCAAAGTGCAGCCGCGTCTTTACTCTATCGCCTCAAGCCAGGCGGAAGTGGAAGACGAAGTGCACCTTACTCTTGCCGTGGTTGAGTTCGACGGTTTTGGCGAGCAGCACCTGGGTGGTTGCTCTGGTTATCTGGGTCGATTTGCCGAAGAAGGCGCGACCATTAAGGTATTTACCGAGCACAATGATAATTTCCGTTTGCCTGCTGACGATAATACGCCAGTGATCATGATAGGTCCGGGGACGGGTATTGCACCTTTCCGCGCCTTCTTACAAGAGCGTGAAGCCCGTGATGCGCAAGGTAATAACTGGCTGTTTTTCGGCAACCCGCACTTTACTCAGGATTTCTTGTATCAAACTGAAATTCAAGGCTACTTGAAGTCGGGCCTGCTGACTCAGGTTGATGTGGCTTGGAGCCGTGATCAGGCGCAGAAAGTATATGTACAAGACCGTATCCGTGAACAGGGCGAGCAGCTGTTTGCCTGGTTAGAGCAGGGCGCTCATGTGTATATCTGTGGTGACGCCTCACGCATGGCCAAAGACGTACACCAGGCCTTAGTTGATGTGATCAAAGCCCAGGGTGGCAAAGATGATGACAGCGCCGAGCAATATTTGAAAGAGCTACGCAGCGCTAACCGTTACCAAAAAGATGTTTATTAAGCGCCCGTCAGCGCCCCGAATGTAGGAATTGAAATGAGCGATTACAAGCCAAATAGCAAGCATGATCCACAGGCCAAACTTGCTGACAACGAGCGTTTAAAAACCGAAAGTAACTTTTTACGCGGCACCATAGAAGCGGATCTTAAGGATCAGATCACCGGTGGCTTTACCGCCGATAACTTCCAGCTGATCCGTTTCCACGGCATGTACCAGCAGGACGACCGCGATATTCGTCCCGAGCGAGCGAAACAAAAGCTTGAGCCTTTGCACAACGTGATGCTGCGTGCCCGTATGCCCGGCGGCATCATCAAGCCGGAGCAATGGTTAGCCATCGACAAATTTGCCGAAGAAAAGACCATGTACGGTTCGATTCGACTAACGACCCGTCAAACATTCCAGTTTCACGGTGTTTTAAAGCCGAATATTAAAGACATGCACCAGATGCTTAACAGCGTTGGCATTGACTCGATAGCTACCGCCGGTGATGTAAACCGTAACGTACTGTGCACCACTAACCCGGTGGAGTCGGAACTACATCAGGAAGCCTATGAGTGGGCGGCGAAGATCTCTGAGCATTTGCTACCAAAAACCCGAGCCTATGCAGAGATCTGGTTAAATGGTGAAAAGTCGGAAACCACCGAAGAGCCAATCTTAGGTTCAACCTATTTGCCACGTAAGTTCAAAACGACCGTGACCATTCCACCGAACAACGAAGTGGATGTGCATGCCAACGACTTGAACTTTGTGGCCATTGCTGAAAACGGCAAGTTGGTTGGTTTTAACGTCTTGGTTGGTGGTGGCCTGGCCATGACTCATGGTGATGTAAATACTTACCCGCGTAAGGCGGATGACTTTGGTTATGTGCCGCTTGAGCACACCCTGGCCATCGCCGAGCACGTTGTATCTGTGCAGCGTGATTGGGGTAACCGAGTGAACCGTAAAAATGCCAAGACTAAATACACACTAGATACCTTCGGCAGCGATGCCTTTAAGGCAGAAGTTGAAAAACGTGCCGGTGTGAAGTTTGAAGAAAGTCGTCCTTATGAATTCACTCACCGTGGCGATCGCTTCGGTTGGGTTGAAGGTATAGATGGTAAACATCACCTCACCGTGTTTATCCAAAACGGCCGTATTCTAGATTTCCCTGATAAGGCCTTAAAAACTGGTTGTCGCAAAATTGCCGAGATCCACCAAGGTGATTTCCGCATGACAGCTAACCAGAACCTGATCATTGCCGGTGTTCCTGCGGAGCAAAAGGCGGTGATTGAACAGCTTGCTCGTGAACATGGCCTTATCGACGATACCCATACTGAGCAGCGTAAGGCGTCAATGGCCTGTGTGGCCTTGCCTACCTGTCCATTGGCCATGGCGGAAGCGGAGCGTTACTTGCCGGATCTGATTGAAAAGACGGAAGCGCTCTTGGCTAAGCATGGTGTTGCTGACGATCACATTATCTTACGTGTGGTTGGCTGCCCTAATGGTTGTGGTCGTGCCATGCTGGCCGAAGCTGGCCTGGTAGGTAAAGGTCCGGGTAAATACAACCTTTACTTAGGCGGCAACCGCGAAGGTACACGTATACCTAAACTCTATTTGGAGAATGTGGGTGAAGATGTTTACCTCAATGCCCTTGATGAACTGATTGGTCGCTGGGCCAGTGAGCGCAATGATGCGGAAGGTTTCGGTGATTTTGTGATCCGCCAAGGGATCGTGGCCGAGGTCAAGGTATCAAAAACAGACTTTTACGCTTAAGCGTACTGTGAGGACGAGATAATGAGCGCATTTAGTCAGATATTAACGCTTGATAAAGCCGAGCAGCAGGCTCTGTTGGTGGATATCAATACCATCTTAGCCGATAAAACCCCCGAGCAAAGGGTGCAATGGGCGATGGAAAATTTGCCGGGTACGCATATTTTGTCCTCCAGCTTTGGCATACAAGCAGCGGTGATGTTGCATTTGGTGACCAATGTAAAGCAGGACGTTCCCGTGGTCCTGACCGACACCGGTTATCTGTTCCCTGAAACTTATCAATTTATTGACCAGTTAACGCAGCGCTTACAGCTGAACTTAAAGGTCTATAAATCACAGCTAAGCCCAGCCTGGCAAGAAGCCAAATACGGCAAGTTATGGGAGCAGGGTGAAGGGGGTATTAAGCTCTATAACCAGCTTAATAAGGTAGAGCCTATGACTCAGGCTCTGCAGGAACTTGAAGGCGGGAACCTGGTTCAGTGGTCTGCGACGTCAGCAATCAAGTACCCGTCAAGACAAGAACATTGTCGAAATCAGTCGGGGAACCGTTAAGGTGTATCCCATCATTGAATGGGATAACCGCGACGTCTACCAATATCTGAGCAAGCATGACTTGCCTTATCATCCACTGTGGGAGCAGGGTTACGTGTCTATGGGGGATGTTCACACCACGCGCAAGCTTGAGCCGGGGATGACAGAGGAAGAAACGCGCTTCTTCGGTTTAAGCCGAGAGTGTGGTTTGCATATAGATGGTGATGGTATCTAACTGACCTGAGTACAGGTAAGTAATAAAAAAGAGGGCTTAGCCCTCTTTTTTATTCGTCGTTATCTTGTTTTTGCTTCGCTTCTCTGACCTTAAGCGTTCTTTCCTGATATTCCTTATCATTAAGCTGGTTGATCATTAGGTCGGCGTCTTTTAATGCAACCTCGACAAAACCAAAGCCACGGCGTTTGCCCGTATGCTTATCTTTTAATAAGCGCACACTAAACACCATGCCGTGTTGTTCAAATAGTTCTTTAACCATATGTTCATTGGCACGGTAGGGAAGATTACCTACATAAAGCGTTTTTGTATCCGTTGCGGCTTCCTCTGCAGCCGCGCTGTTGCTTTTGCCGTTAAGCACCAACAACAGGATCCCTGTGAGCGCCGCACCCAAAGCAAATGCCAATGGTGCAGATAAAGAGGATGTAGATAAAACGAAAGCGAGAAGAACGTAGCCTAAAACTGCGCTACAAACGGTGATTATAATTGTTTTTAGATTAGCTGATGTCATTGTGATCTACCAATATACATGGAGTAAACATTAATTTAACAAAACGAAAAGCCTTATCTTAACCAGATTAGTTCACATAGCAACATTTAAAGGAAGGATCTTCATTTATATTCCACAAAATTGACTAATATCTGGTCGTTTAAGTAGTAAAACAGCCCTCTTTGCTTACATTTTGAGCGAACGGAAAAGATCTTTAAAAAAAGTGTTGATCTGAATTTCGATCTCCCTATAATGCGCATCCACCGACACGGAGCACAACGCTGAAAAGCAATGAGCAAAGTGGTCGGGAAAGTTAGACGGAAAAGTTACTTCTCTTTGAGAAAAAGAAAATTAAATTTTCTAGTTGACTTTAAGTCAGGAAGGCTTAATATACGCAGCCCTGACGCGATGAAGAGTCATCGCAACGTTCTTTAAAAATATGAAGCAATCATCTGTGTGGGCACTCGTACAGATTGAGTTCTAACAGCAGATTCTAGTTCGCTAGATGA
>NZ_PQBY01000017.1:0-93858 GCF_002964645.1 Pseudoalteromonas sp. T1lg22 | reverse complement strand
TGCGTCATCTAGCGAACTAGAATCTGCTGTTAGAACTCAATCTGTACGAGTGCCCACACAGATGATTGCTTCATATTTTTAAAGAACGTTTCGAGTTGCTTTCGCGTCTCGAGGGCTGTGCATTCTACTCAACCCTGATTTGTTGTCAACACTTAATTTTGAGAAAGTTTAAAGTTTCTTAAAACTCAGTTTTACTTGACTCCCTGAGCCGCTAGCGCCTCGCTATGCGTTGCTGCCTGCCGTCTCAGTGGGGTCGCATTATAGGGAGATTCGATTTCGACGCAACCCCTTTTTTTAAGAAAATTGCGAAAAACGGATCGTTTGCGCAAAAAAGAAACTAAAACCGATGTATTTAACAGTTAAAGATCTGTTTTAGATCTATTTGGTTACATTTAGCTTGTTTTATATAGAGAAAGGAGTAGCCAAATAGCTATATATAGAAGAGGGAAACGTTTTATTTTGGCCATATAAAGAAAAAGCCGAGCATAAGCTCGGCTTTTTGTGTCTTTTTAAGACTTACTCTGCAGACTGCGCGTCTTCTTGAACTTCTTCAGTCGCAACTGGGCGATCTACTAGTTCAATGTAAGCCATTGGTGCATTGTCGCCAGCACGGAAACCACACTTCAAAATACGAGTGTAGCCACCAGGACGGCTTTCGTAGCGAGGACCAATCTCGCTGAACAACTTACCAACAACTTCTTTATCACGCGTGCGAGCAAACGCTAAACGGCGGTTTGCAACGCTATCAGTCTTAGCCAGTGTGATTAAAGGTTCAATTACACGGCGCAGCTCTTTCGCTTTAGGCAATGTTGTTTTGATGATTTCGTGCTTCACCAAAGAACCAGCCATATTGCTGAACATCGCTTTGCGATGGCTGCTGTTACGGTTTAATTGACGACCACTCTTACGATGGCGCATGACCCTATCCTTCTAACTAAACTAAATATAGTGATCTAGATTACTCAGCTAGGCTTGCTGGCGGCCAGTTTTCTAGGCGCATGCCCAGAGAAAGACCACGTGATGCAAGCACGTCTTTGATCTCAGTTAGAGACTTCTTACCTAAGTTAGGTGTCTTAAGAAGCTCAACTTCGGTACGCTGTACTAAATCACCGATATATTGAATTTGCTCGGCTTTCAAGCAGTTTGCTGAACGAACTGTTAGCTCAAGATCATCAACTGGACGAAGCAGAATAGGATCGAATTCTGGCTTCTCTTCTTTCTCTTCTGGCTCAGAAACATCACGTAAGTCTACGAATGCTTCTAATTGCTCAGCAAGAATAGTTGACGCACGGCGGATCGCTTCTTCAGGATCTAAAGTGCCGTTCGTTTCCATATCAATGATTAGCTTGTCTAAGTCAGTACGTTGTTCAACACGTGCTGATTCAACCGAGTACGCAATACGCTCAACCGGACTGAATGATGCATCAAGCAACAGACGGCCGATTGGACGCTCATCGTCTTCAGAGGATACGCGGCTAGACGCTGGTACATAACCACGACCACGCTCAACACGAATACGCATGCTGATCTCGCTGTTATTTGTCGTTAGGTGACAAATTACGTGATCAGGGTTAGCGATTGTTACGTCGCCATCGTGCTGAATATCTGCCGCAGTCACAGGGCCTACACCAGATTTAGTCAGGGTCAGAAAAACTTCATCTTTGCCTTCGATATTTACCGCCAACCCTTTCAGGTTTAGCAGGATTTCAATGATGTCTTCTTGTACGCCTTCTTTCGCGCTGTACTCATGTAAAACGCCATCAATTTCTACCTCAGTAACTGCACATCCAGGCATAGATGACAACAGAATACGACGTAGTGCGTTTCCTAGAGTGTGACCAAAACCACGCTCAAGCGGCTCAAGAACCACTTTTGAACGAGTCGGGTTGATAGCGTCGATATCGACTAACCTTGGTTTTAGGAATTCGGTTACAGAACCCTGCATTTTATCCTCTCTTAACTCTTAACTTTACTTCGAGTAAAGTTCGACGATTAGTTGTTCGTTAATGTCCGCAGACAGATCAGAACGCTCAGGTAGGCGCTTGAAAGTACCTTCCATTTTCTTACCGTCAACTTCAACCCAAGTTGGCTTTTCACGTTGCTCAGCCAATTCTAGAGCTGCTACGATACGCGCTTGTTTCTTAGACTTCTCACGGATTTCTACCTGGTCTTCAGGAGAAACGTTGAAAGAAGGAATGTTAACAACACGACCATTAACCATAACCGCTTTGTGGCTTACTAGCTGACGTGCTTCAGCACGTGTGCTTGCAAAACCCATGCGATATACAACATTGTCTAGACGTTGCTCTAGAAGCTGAAGTAGGTTTTCACCTGTGTTGCCTTTAAGGCGAGCAGCTTCTTTGTAGTAGTTACGGAATTGCTTCTCAAGGATGCCGTACATACGACGAACCTTTTGCTTTTCACGTAGCTGTAGACCGTAGTCAGATAGACGACCTTTACGGGCGCCGTGCTGACCAGGTGCGTTCTCTAGCTTACACTTAGAGTCGATAGCTCGTACGCCGCTCTTAAGGAACAGGTCAGTACCTTCACGACGACTTAGCTTGAGCTTAGGGCCCAAATATCTTGCCATGTTCTTTCTCCTAACCTATTGTTATACGCGACGTTTCTTCGGTGGACGACAACCGTTATGAGGGATTGGCGTCACGTCAGTGATGTTGGTGATACGGAAACCAGCAGCGTTCAATGCACGTACAGCAGACTCACGGCCTGGACCTGGACCTTTAATGAAAACTTCTAGGTTCTTTAAACCGTATTCTTGAGCAGCAGTACCTGCACGCTCTGCAGCTACCTGAGCAGCGAATGGAGTAGATTTACGTGAACCACGGAAACCTGAACCACCGGCAGTTGCCCATGATAGTGCATTACCTTGACGGTCTGTAATAGTAACAATAGTGTTGTTGAAAGAAGCATGAACGTGAGCCATACCATCAGCAACTTGCTTTTTTACCTTCTTACGACGAATTGGTGCTTTAGCCATAACTTACCCCACCTTATTTCTTGATAGGCTTGCGAGGACCCTTACGAGTACGCGCGTTAGTCTTAGTACGCTGACCACGAAGTGGAAGCGAACGACGGTGACGTAAGCCACGGAAGCAACCAAGGTCCATAAGACGCTTGATGTTCAAAGTAACTTCACGACGAAGATCACCTTCAACAGTGTACTTGCCAACTTCTTCACGAAGTACGTCAAGTGTTTCGTCTGAAAGTTCACCGATTTTTGTGGTTTCGGCGATACCAGTCGCAGCTAAGATCGCCTTAGCGCGAGTTTTACCTACACCATAAATTGCTGTTAAACCAATAACTGCATGCTTATGGTCAGGAACGTTAATGCCAGCTATACGGGCCACTAACACATCTCCTATTTTAAAGTTTGGTAATCATCTTCTTGAAAAGCCCGTAAGGATACTCAAGCGATAACCAAACCAATATTAAAAACACAGGCCGAGTAGGATACTCAGCCTGCATGACTGTTTAATTAGCCTTGCCTTTGCTTGTGCTTAGGCTCACTGCAGATCACGCGTACTACACCAGCACGCTTGATTACTTTGCAGTTACGGCAGATTTTCTTAACGGAAGCACGTACTTTCATTACTCAACTCCGTAACAGACCTTAGCGGCCGTAGCCTTTAAGGTTCGCTTTTTTCAGCACAGAATCATACTGATGTGACATCAGATGGGTCTGTACTTGTGCCATAAAGTCCATGATCACAACAACGATAATCAAAATTGATGTACCGCCGAAGTAGAATGGCGTTTGCCATGCCATGGTCATAAACTCGGGCACCAGACAGATAAAGGTAATATACAAGGCACCTGCCAATGTCAGGCGTGTCATTACTTTATCAATGTATTTCGATGTCTGCTCACCTGGACGAATACCTGGAATAAATGCACCAGATTTTTTCAGGTTATCTGCAGTTTCACGCGGGTTGAACACCAACGCAGTATAGAAAAAGCAGAAAAAGATAATAGCCGCTGCCAAGACCATCGCATACAGAGGCTGACCTGGGGTCAACGCTGTTGAGATAGCTTGTAACACGTCAGCTACAGGACCTTCACCCTGGCCGAACCAGCTTGCAATTGTACCAGGGAACAGAATGATACTACTAGCAAAGATTGGTGGAATAACCCCAGCCATATTCACTTTTAACGGCAAGTGTGTGCTTTGAGCAGCGTACACCTGACGACCTTGTTGGCGCTTCGCGTAGTTAACAACGATACGACGTTGACCACGTTCAAAGAAAACCACCAAGTAAGTAACGGCAAATACGATTACCGCAATCAATACCAGTACCAAAATGTTCAATTCACCTTGGCGCGCCATTTCGGCTGTCGAACCAATAGCAGACGGCAGGTTAGCTACGATACCAACAAAAATCAGCACTGAGATACCGTTACCGATACCACGTTCTGTAATTTGTTCGCCCAACCACATGAGGAACATACAGCCGGTTACTAAGCTCACCACAGCGGTGAAATAGAAACCAAAGCCAGGGTTAACAACTAACCCTTCCATCATGTTCGGTAAGCCAGTAGCAATACCGATTGATTGGAATGTAGCAAGCACGAGCGTACCATAACGCGTGTACTGGCTAATTTTCTTACGCCCAGCCTCACCCTCTTTTTTCAGCTCTATCATCGCAGGATGTATATGCGTTAATAGTTGCATGATAATCGAGGCCGAGATGTACGGCATAATACCCAGTGCAAGCACTGAAGCACGCTCAAGCGCACCACCACTGAACATGTTGAACATCTCAACAATGGTGCCCTTTTGTTGCTCGAAGAATTCGGCAAGTACAGCGGCGTCAATCCCAGGGATCGGCACGAATGAACCTAGACGGTAAATGATGATAGCTCCGAGAACAAATAGTAAACGACGCTTCAACTCCGCAAGCCCACTTTGTGCACTTTGCATATTTTGACCTGGTTTAGCCATAAAGTACTTCCTTACTCTTCTACCTTGCCTCCGGCAGCTTCAATCGCCGCACGAGCACCTTGAGTCACTTTAAGACCTTTAACGGTAACCGCGCGAGAAACTTCGCCAGATTTAACTACTTTAACGAACTGGATGTTCTTCTTAACCAGACCAGCTGCTTGTAACGCGTTTAGATCTACCACATCGCCTTCAACTTTAGCGATTTCGAATAGATTTACTTCAGTAGACGCAAGCGACTTACGTGAAGTGAAACCAAACTTAGGTAGACGACGTTGCATAGGCATTTGACCGCCTTCAAAACCAACGCGTACTTTACCGCCTGAACGTGATTTCTGACCTTTGTGACCACGGCCACCAGTTTTACCTAGACCAGAACCAATACCACGACCAAGACGTTTCTTAGGTGTTTTAGAACCCGCAGCAGGAGAAAGTGTATTCAAGTTCATCGAATTACCCCTCAACCTTAACCATGTAAGAAACTTGGTTGATCATACCACGTACTGAAGGCGTATCTTCTAGCTCTACAGTGTGGTTGATACGACGTAAACCAAGGCCACGTAATGTAGCTTTATGCTTCGGTAAACGACCGATAGAGCTACGTACTTGAGTTACTTTTACTGTGTTTGCCATGGTGTCTTACCCCAAAATCTCTTCAACGTTAAGACCACGTTTCGCAGCAATTGCTTCTGGAGATTTCATGTTCTCAAGAGCAGAAATTGTTGCGCGAACAACGTTGATCGGGTTAGTCGAACCGTAAGCCTTTGATAATACGTTCTGTACACCAGCTACTTCTAGTACTGCACGCATCGCACCACCGGCGATGATACCTGTACCTTCAGATGCAGGCTGCATGTACACTTTAGAACCAGCGTGACGACCCTTGATAGGGTGCTGAAGTGTATTACCTTTAAGGTCTACGTTGATCATGTTGCGACGTGCTTTTTCCATTGCTTTTTGAATAGCAGCAGGAACTTCACGTGCTTTACCATAACCAAAACCTACTTTACCTGCGCCGTCACCAACTACTGTTAGTGCAGTGAAGCTAAAGATACGACCACCTTTAACCACTTTAGACACACGGTTTACCGCGATTAGCTTTTCAGCCAAATCAGGCTGTTGTTGCTTTGCTTCTACGTTAGCCATTGTCTACTCCTAGAATTGCAAACCGGCTTCACGCGCTGCATCAGCAAGCGCCTTCACACGGCCGTGATATTTAAAGCCACTGCGGTCAAAAGCGATGCTTGCGCTAACGCCTTTTTCAGCCGCACGTTCAGCAACTGCTTTACCCACTGCTTGCGCAGCTTCGATGTTGCCTGTGCCTTTAACTGTTTCAGCAATTGCTTTTTCAACAGTAGAAGCAGCAGCCAGTACAGTACCCTCAGGGCTAATTACCTGAGCGTAAATGTGACGTGGCGTGCGGTGGATAACAAGACGAGTTTTGCCTTGTTCAATAAAATTTCTACGGGTGCGCTTAGCACGACGTAGACGAGCTGTTTTCTTATCCATCGTCTTACCTTACTTCTTCTTAGCCTCTTTACGACGCACGTGTTCGTCAGCATAACGTACACCTTTACCTTTATAAGGCTCTGGCTCACGGTATGAACGAATGTTCGCAGCAGTTTGACCAACTAGCTGCTTGTCTGCGCCCTTAACAACGATCTCAGTTTGACTTGGAGCTTCAATAGTGACGCCCGCTGGGATCTCGAAGTTTACTGGGTGTGAGAAACCTAGAGTTAGATCTAGTACGTTACCCTTTACCGCAGCACGGTAACCAACACCAACAAGTTGTAGCTTCTTCTCGTAACCGTCGTTTACACCAACAATCATGTTGTTGATAAGTGCACGAGCAGTACCAGCTTGAGCCCAAGCGTTAGCAACGCCTTCAACTGGGTTCGTTTTGATTACGTTCTCTTCGAATGAAACTTCAACAGCCTCGTGGATCGTACGGCTAAGTTCGCCGTTCTTACCTTTAACTGTGATATCCTGGCCTTTTAGCGTGATTTCTACACCGGCAGGAACATTAATAGGTGCCTTTGCTATACGCGACATAGTCCCCTCCGATTACGCTACAAAGCCAATGATTTCACCGCCAACGCCAGCACTACGTGCAGCACGGTCAGTCATTAGGCCTTTAGAAGTTGATACGATAGCGATACCTAGACCACCCATTACCTTAGGTAATTCGTCACGCTTCTTATAGATGCGTAGACCAGGGCGACTAACACGCTGGATATTTTCGATTACAGCTTTGCCTTCGAAGTACTTAAGTTCGATAGCAAGCTCAGGCTTAGCACCTTCAGTTACAGAGTAACCAGATACATAACCTTCATCAGTTAGCACTTTAGCAACTGCTACTTTCAGCTTTGAAGATGGCATTGAAACAGAAACCTTCTTCGCAGTCTGGCCGTTACGGATACGTGTGAACAAATCCGCAATAGGATCTTGCAAGCTCATAGTCTTACTCCCGTGATTCTATTACCAACTAGCCTTTTTAAGGCCAGGAACTTCACCGCGCATAGCAGCTTCGCGTAATTTGATACGGCTTAGGCCGAACTTGCGAAGGTAACCATGTGGGCGGCCCGTGATGTTACAACGATTACGTTGACGTGCAGGGCTAGAATCACGCGGTAGACTCTGAAGTTTCAGAACCGCGTCCCAACGCTCTTCATCTGATGTGTTAACATCGCTGATGATAGCTTTAAGTGCCGCACGCTTTTCAGCGTACTGTGCTACTAATTTAGTGCGCTTTGCTTCGCGCGCTTTCATTGAATTCTTTGCCATAACCCTACCCTTATTTCTTGAATGGGAAGTTAAACGCTTCTAACAACGCACGGCCTTCATCATTCGTTTTCGCAGAAGTAGTGATAGTGATATCAAGACCACGAACGCGATCTACTTTATCATAATCAATTTCTGGGAAGATGATTTGCTCACGTACGCCCATGCTGTAGTTACCGCGACCGTCAAAAGACTTAGCGCTTACACCACGGAAATCGCGAATACGCGGGATAGCGATTGAAACCAAACGCTCAAAGAAGTCCCACATACGCTCGCCACGTAGGGTTACTTTACAACCAATTGGGTAGCCTTCACGGATCTTAAAGCCTGCAACTGACTTGCGAGCTTTAGTGATTAGAGGCTTCTGACCAGAGATTGCTTCTAGGTCCGCAACAGCGTTTTCTAGAATTTTCTTATCAGCTAGGGCTTCGCCCACACCCATGTTTAATGTGATCTTTTCGATCTGAGGGACTTGCATGACAGAGCTGTAACCAAACTTCTGTTGAAGTTCTGCTACTACTTTGTCTTTGTATACTTCATGCAGTTTCGCCATCTTCTACTCCAACTATTAAATAGTTTTACCAGTAGATTTGAAGATACGCACTTTCTTGCCATCTTCAAACTTGAAACCCACACGATCTGCTTTACCCGTTTCCGAGTTGTAGATCGCAACGTTTGATACGTCGATAGACGCTTCTTTCTCAACAATACCGCCAGCTTGGTTCAACTGAGGAACAGGCTTTTGGTGCTTCTTGATAAGGTTTACGCCTTCAACAAATACTCGACCAGTTTCAGTTACAACTGAAAGCACTTTACCGCGCTTACCTTTGTCTTTACCGGCTAGTACGATTACTTCGTCATCACGACGGATTTTTGCTGCCATGATCGACTCCTTATAGTACTTCTGGTGCTAGTGAAACGATCTTCATGAACTTTTCAGTACGAAGTTCACGAGTCACAGGGCCGAAGATACGAGTTCCGATTGGCTGAAGGTTATCGTTAAGGATAACTGCAGCATTGCTATCGAAACGGATCAAAGAACCGTCTGGACGACGAACGCCTTTTTTGGTACGCACAACTACTGCGTTTTTAACATCACCTTTCTTCACTTTACCGCGAGGAATAGCTTCTTTAACAGAAACCTTAATGATGTCACCAACCGATGCGTAACGACGGTGTGAACCGCCAAGGACTTTAATACACTGCACTTTGCGAGCGCCGCTGTTATCAGCAACGTCCAGCTGAGTTTGCATTTGGATCATTTTAGATGCTCCGGTGTAGTTACAAACAGCCTAAATCTCTTTAAAAATTAAGGCATTAAATATTTTATCCGCTCAATAATCAGGCAACTTTTATGCTGTATGACTGCTGAGGGCGGGCAATTGTATCAGTAATGGCGCGCAAAAGGTAGGCTAATTTTTAATTAATTTCCCGACCAAGGGGCTGTATCTACACGCATATTCGCCTGCGATAAATGCCCTTAAGCGGGCCTTTTCCCCTACTAGTCATTCAATTGCCCCAAGGTTCAATTGCTTACAAAACAAACAGGGCGCATAAAGCGCCCTGTTGCTAAATTTCTATATGGGGTCAATTAACCACCAAACAAGCCCTTGAGCTTATCTTTTACCTTGTCTTTAACTTTTTCTTTGGCTTCTTCCTTGGCCGCATCGGCCACGTCTAGCTTAATGCCCACATCGTGGAATGGGCCCTTAATACGCATCGGAATTTTAAAGCCTGTGCTGTCATCCGTGGTGCCCTGACCTTCGATGGAATCGACGATACCGGTAACTAAACGATAGTTCACTTCGGTCGCCGGTAAATCCACCTCACCCTCACCCGAGATACGAACAAGCGGGCTCTGCAAAGACAGGTCTGAGTTAGTGCCCACACCATTGGTAAACGTCATGCTACCCGTTAGCGCGGTAAAGTCTGTTTTTTGCGACTCGTCATAGCCGGTATTTAAACCATCGGCCAGCGCTGCGGTGTTACCCTTGATCAGCTCCTTGGCCTTACGCACCAGCTCAGCCACGTTGGCCCCTTTCACTGCACCGTCGGCAAAGTTAAAGCTCAGTTTACCCGCTAAGGCATTCACAAAGTCTTTTTGGCTTTGGCCCCGTGTGCTCAACTGCCAATCAATAGAGCCCTTGCCCATCAGCTTATCGAACTTGGCTGCATCGGTTAGCAGCGGTTCGGCATTGATACCTGCCAGACTGAAATTAGTATTGATTTGATACGGCGCCTGTTTGGCATTAAGCATCACAGTACCTTTACCCTGACCTTCATAGGCCACAAACTTATCCATGCTTAAATTCGCCACGGCATTTTGTAGTTTCAAGGTGAACTGGTTTTCCCCTAGGGTAATGTCGCGTGCCTTTAAGCCGCTTGAACGCACCACCACGTTGGCATCCAGGCTATTAAGAGCTGACAGGTCCATCTTGGTGTCATCCCAGACGATTGGCTCGGCCTTGGCATCGCCCTTGGCATCATCGGCCGGCTTTTCGGCAGGAGTCTCTGTCGGCTCGGGTAGATACGGGTTTAGGTCCAACATGCCGAGGTCAACATTGGCATTAATCGCCAAACGCTCACCCAGGTTGATGGTACTCATACCCTCGATGGCAAGCTCATCAAGCTTGGCCACTAGCTTATTAATGGTCAAGGACTGACCTTGCATCTGCATGCTGCCATCAACACTGAAGGCATTAAAGGCGTTATCCTTGGCATCAAGCTCAACACCCTGCCACTTGGCGATGTCTTTTACCGAGTCGCCATCAAGATGCAAAGTACCGCTAATATTTTGACCTTGATCGGCGATTTGCCCCTTAAATTCAACATTAACCAAATCCGACTCGACGGTTTTAGTTACCGCAAACGGGCGTCCTTCAATGGCTTTAATAGGGTTATCGACCACCACATCCAGGTTAAAGCGCTGCGCCATATAGGTAATGCCACCTTTCAGCTCCAGCGGTTTACGCAGTGATTGCAATAACACCGCCAGTTCCAGGTCGGAAATTTGCTGCTTGGCACCGGTTTGGCCATCGAGGTAGGTAAATTGACCGCCATAGATGGCGACTTCACCGAGTTCGATATCGAAGTTTTCAGGAAGACTAACCTGTCCAGACTTGGTTTGCTCAGGTTGCTGCTCGGCCACCTTGTCAAACAACTGCCAGTTGCCCTTGCCCTGAGCATTGGTCTCCAGCAAGACATCCGGTTCGCGAATAACGAACTTATCCAGCTTTACCTCACCGGAGAACAGCGACATCCAGGGAATATGAATATCCAGCTGCTTCATGGTCGCCATGTTGGCGCGTGAGCCGTCGGCCATGTTGCTAAAGCTGACATCATTGAGCTCCAGGCGTAGCGACGGGAAAATCGCTAAGTTTTTATCACCGGCAATGGTCAAAGTACGGCCGGTGGTTTTCTCCACCTGCTCGGACACCTTAGTAAAGATGGCATCGACCGGAATAAAAAATGGAATCGCGATCAACAAGCCGATGATCACGACAATAATAATACCTAATACCTTGGCAAGGGTTTTCATGCTTAACCTCGTTCCTTTTGAGACAACACTAGTAGCATAACCTATTGGCTATAAAAGTGTAATTGTAGTCGAGATGGATGAATATATGATGATAGCTGCCTGCTCCCGCTTACCAACGATAGCCAAGTTGCAAACCTAGGCCATCCACCCCGGGGTTCGGCGGTTCAATCCCCCCGTTAGAGGTATGCTGGTAGCGCAGTGATGTAAACACGTCGCTCTGAGCAATAAAGTAGGTGTAACTAAGACTGGATGTAAAATGCCAGCGGCTTCCTACATAGTGAGCATAATAGTAATTACCGTCTACATAGGTGGGGGCGAACTCAAAAGTAAGCCTGGTTTGCTGCCCTTGCAATAGATGCCAATATAAGCCCGCTGAAAAATAGGGCACATCATCGAACTCATTCCAACCATAATGCTTGTCTAAGCCATTAAACTCGCCATAAGTGAATGCAACACCATCAAACCAGGTAAAAGATGGCTCGCTCTCTAAGCTGTATGAAATGGCCGTTATGCGATCATCATCATTCGCACCCAATGTATAACCAAGGTAAATTGCCACCTCATCTGCTGCGACTTGCGGACTATAAAATTGGGCCAATAAAGCAAACGTTGATATGAAAAGAGTCGAGGCTGGTTTTGCCCAAGAGTTGTTAACCGCGGCTATGAGCATGAGACTTCTGCACACCTTTGAATCGAAGTAGTTGTTTCGTGGCAAGAATAACGCAGTTGCTATCCACAAGAAACATAAAGGAAAAATATTAACCGGCAACCTAGAGGCTCGCAGGTGTGATTGCTTTGTAAAAATGGCGTTGGCCACTCCTTAGCTACGAATGCGAAGTCGCGGCTAAGAGCATCGAAATAAATAGGCGAATGTCAATATTGCAACAAAACTCAATCTCAGTATGATGCACAGCCCCGCTGGCTCAACAGACTCGGTCGGGGCTGTAATGTATCAAGCGGAGCGTAGTACCTAGCATGAAGAAGTTGCTTATCTCGCCATCTAAAATGGCGCTGGCAGAACAAGAAAGTCAGATTTATCAGAATATCCTCAAACAGGCAGCGGACATCAGCCTTAACCTGATGGCGGTCAAAGTAGAGCACCACCCTGAAGACTTTCTCGGCTGGGCCTACGAGCTGCTTGATGTGACCACCGAACGCCTGAACTTTGATTTGCTTGAGCCAACGCAGCTGCCCACGGTGAAAAAACTACAAGCCCAACTTAAGGACGCGATTAGCTTTTTACAGCTAAAAACCCTGCGTATTGCCCCTTGGCCGGTGATCTGCGCCTACCTTGAACAAAATAAAGAAGGTGTATTGCTGGCTGAGCACCTGAGCTTGGCCGAGCATATTGCCAGCATTAAAAGCACGCCATTACAGGAAATGAGCAAGGAAGACCGCTTGGCCTTTATCGGCAAGCACACCGCCGCTCACGACCCGGCTGTGTATCGCTTCGATGTGGAGTTCTTTGCCGGCATCAAAAACAACAAGGCCTTTGCGCAAATTCTTGACGACCAACCGCAGGCGGTCGAGGCGGCACTGGCACATATCCCCCTCACCGACGAGGTGAACCTAGAGCACTACCAAGCCTTTGTGCTTGCGTACCTGCAACTCTTTAGCGGCAGCGATGACAAGCCAACCCTGGCCCCGGCCACCCGCCTATTGGCGATGCGCCGTCCCGATGTGTTCACCCCCATTACCAATGCCAAAAGCGATACCCTATGCGCGGCATTGAATATTGCCAGACTGAACAACCGCGACTTTGAGCGCTACTGGCAAGACATAGTTTGCACCCTGGCCCGCCAGCCATGGTTCGCCATGGCGCAAGGGGATAACGAGCAGGAACAGCGCTTAGTGGATATTAAGGCCCTGCTTCCGTGTCTGTTCTACTACTTTGATAAAAACGCCATGGAGCAATCCAACTACTTTAAGCTGTTACACAAGCCTAAGGCGAGCCCGGCCAGCGCCAACAGCACGGCGAGAAAGCGCTCCAAGGAATCGGCAGCCCTGCTGGTTGACCGCGCCCTGGCCGAAGAAGGCATTCCCGAGCATATTCGCGCAAAACGTGATTCGATTATCAGTGAAGTGGAAAAAGGTCGCAGTGTTGCGGATACCATTAGCTTGATGCGGGCTATTTTTGGGTAATCTGTAACTTTTTGTCGGGGCGCCGACTGGCGCTTTTTGTTGTTTGGCTTGGCCGCAAGTAGGTCGGTGCTCTGCGCCGACAAAGGTGCTTTTGAGTAAATTTTGCCGAGTCGCCGACTGTGGTTTTGACTGATAGATCTTGTCGTGTTGGCGACGACAACCAAAGAGGGAGTGATTCGACTCCCTCTTTGGAAACTCCGCGAACCCGTGATTCGCTAATGCTTACGAACTCAGCGTTTTGTTAAACGTTCCGCTTAGTCATTGATGCGATTTAACAGCACCTCCCTGTACTGATAAATCTAGCTCGGCATCGTGCCTCGCTATCAATGACAGACTCCACAACAAAAGCCGATTTCTCCAGCGCGAATCAAAACGGGAAATCGATGCCTGTGAGCTTGGATTTTTTGAAAGCTGGTTTATTACAAAAGCTGAACATAGAAACTAGTCCATTCTTCTATTTAACAAACCATTTTCCGCTAGCGCCCTGATGGTCATAGTATGTTGATCTTGCGCTGCAGCTTGTATATAGGCGGCAATGATCATCGCCCTTGATTCCTCAGAAATTGGCAAGTGCTCTGTAGCTTCAATGGCTTGCGTTAGCCATGTATCTGCTGTCATGCCAGCTTGTTTCATCAACGTTTCTGCATCAACCATGTCAACTCCTTTTAATCATTATTAAGTTTTAACCCAGTCATATTATGAACTATTGCTCATGAAATCCTCTAACCCCTTACCGGCTAACTGCATGATATTTGTAGTTCATTATTTTCCTTGGCGACAATTGTGATTGAATAGGTCGATTCATTTAAAAGAGAAAGAGCTTCTTGGCGGGATAAGTAATAATAAGAGACGGCTTGAAAAGTAGTGATACCGCCATTCTCCTTTAGTTCATTCACGTATTTCTTAAGCTTAGCTTGACATTTTGCCTTTGAAATCGAAGAGACTGGCGCTTCATACATAGCATGCAATTTAAGCGTTCCATTATTTTCTACTGATGCACGAAAATAAACTTCTAAAAACTCTTTATTTTCAATAACTGACTGCTCTCTAAGTTTTTCAAGATTTAAGAGCATGAACATATTTAGATTATTTGCGAGAAGCTGAAGGTGGTCTGTTGGTGAGTTGGCTAATTTCGATGAAAGGCTAGTAGCATTGGCTAAACTCGAAAAACACCCCAAAGCTAGAGCCAAAATTAAAGACTTTTTCATAGGTAACATCCCTTTACAATAAATATTTGATCGTTGTTCCAACGCCAATGAAAACCTTATCATCTTCAATATGTAAATCAATCTATATAATTTTTTCACAATTAGATTGGATGACGCACACATGCAATCTATAAACATATCCCATACTAATTTAGAGCCTCAATGTATCAGCCTAACCCCGTTAAAATTCGCGCTTTCGATCTCGGCTTTTGCTGCGAAGCGTGGCTAAGACAGCGAGGCGTGGCTGAAAGCGGAAATAAGAGAGTGAATAATTTCACTCTCGCCGCTTGAAGGCGAAGAGCTCTGCGATAAGCGGGGGCGACGAGTGACCGAAGCACCGCTTCGCAGCGCGAGGAGGTGGAGGCATGTATGCCGTAACTTCGTCACGAACAGGAACCCAGCTTCATGGACGAATTACTTGCATCCAAATTAATCACTCCCTCTTTGGGCGCCGTCCCCGGCCTTTCACTGGCTCAAGGCGTTCGCTTGCTAAAAATAGTCCACCGGACCATTTTCTTAACGCGCTCACCCACCGCGACAAGATCTTAATTTAACAACCAATACCACCAGCAACACAAAACCAAACAAGAATTCTTATGCAGTACCATTGGTTAAAATGAGTGCAAAAGCATAAAATATGCACCACCAGAGTGCATCCGCACTCCCCCGCCCACCAGCCAACACAGCTCAAAATACCACCAAGCATCTGAAAAATAGTAACTTTTAAAAAATATTCCGTTATTGGCACACGCCTTGCCAACTAAATATTCAACACAGCGTTACTACAGGAATGAGAAAATGAACAAAAAGAAATACGCGCCGGTGCTGGCTTTGTTGGCACTGTCCCTCACCCCGCTGGCCAGCCAGGCGGAAGTCACCGCCAACGTCGCCGCCAGCTCTAACTATTATTGGCGCGGTATTACCCAGTCGGATGATGGGGCGGCGGTATCCGGTGGCATAGACTACGCCTCCGACACCGGCTTTTATGCCGGCACCTGGCTGTCGAATATCGATTTCGGCGATGCCGCCAGCACCAGCTATGAAATGGACTTGTACGCGGGCTTCGCCGGTTCAATCGACGACATAGGCTACGATGTCGGCTATATCTATTACGCCTATCCGGATGCCGAGGGAGATATTGGTTTTGGTGAGATCTATGGCTCGGTGAGCTGGCAATGGCTCAGCGCCGGTGCCAGTTACCTGGTCAATGCCGAAGGCGATGCCACCGACGAAGAAGACATGCTCTACCTTGAGCTCAACGCCAGCTTTACCATTTTAAAAGATACCGAACTGGCGCTTCACTTCGGCCATTCCAGCGGCGATACCGTGCAGGAATGGTACGGTGAAGACGACAGTTACATAGATTATGGCGTCAGTATCAGCAAGTCGGGTTTTACCTTTGGCCTGCTGCAAACCGACCTGGACGCGGATGATGATTTAAAAGCGTATGTTTCATACAGCTTAGACTTTGAGCTTTAAGCTTAAAGTCATACCCTCTTATTGTTGCTGCAAACCGGGGCCGTAAGGCCCTTTATCTTTTCTGTTTGGCATCTAAAGCCATTTTTGCCACTATAATCTTGCCAATCAGTAGGTTTACTAAGGCTGCCTGTGCCGAGTCTCTATTTTCTGCTTTATTTACTCTTTATTCAGTGGCAACAGGCCGTGCTGCCGGAGCCTTTGCCTGCGTCGCCCTTTAGTGCCGACTCACCCCAATCCTGCGCTGCGCTATTAACCCAGCCCGGTGAGCCGGTAAGCCTGCCCTTGCCGGTATCGGAACTCAGACTGCTCAGCTGGAATATTTATAAGGCGGCCAAGCCTGAATTACTGACAGATCTGCACGCCCTGTCAGAGCAAAGCCATATTATGCTGCTGCAAGAAGCCATCACCGATGAGGCGCTGTTACAACTCAAGCCCCACACCCGTTTTTCGCCAGGCTACAAGGGCCTCAATCAGCAAACCGGGCTGGCCTTGCTAAGCGACTGGTCGCCCCAGCTTTATTGTCGTTTTTATCAGCGGGAACCCTGGTTGCGTACCCCCAAAGCATCGAGTATCAGTCGCTATCCTTTGGCTAATGGTGACTCCTTATTGCTGGTGAATATGCACGGCATTAACTTTACTCTTGGCATCAGCGACTATAGGCAACAGCTGGAGCGGTTATCGGGATTAATCAAGCTTCATTCCGGGCCGGTGATCTTTGCCGGAGACTTTAACAGTTGGAGTCGCGCGCGCTGGCAACTGGTGCAAGGGCTGCTGAGTGAACTAGATATGACAAGGGTCAGTTTTACACCGGATCATCGTACCCGGGTGTTTGATTTACCCCTAGATCAAATATGGATAAGAGGCGTGACCCTCACCTCGGCGCAAACGCTGGAGCGCACCAGTTCGGATCACAACCCACTATTGGTATCTGTGCATATCACCACCGAGGAACCCGGCGGTGATAAACAGCATTAGAGTTTCTTGATGTTATTGGCGCTGTCTCTATCGACCAGCTTCACCAAGGGGTCAACCCCGGCATAGCTCGGCTTCTTGTCTACATATAGCTCCAGGGTATTTTCACCACTGGTGAGCTGATGCTTTTGCAGATAGATCACCGCGTCCTCGGCGCTCAACTTCTCCGGGTCCTCGCTAAACAAGCCAATATCCACCAGCTGTGCCATGGGCTGCTCGGTTTCATTGCCCTTGCCATCGGCAAATGCCTTCTTAGCCGTTACCGTTAGCGTGACCTTAAACTTGCCATCGGCATCGGCCTGCTCGGCCACTTCCACCTTTTCCACGCCCAGCTCAAACAGGGTAATGCGCTTAAACTGATCATCGATAAAGGCCTGTTCCTGTTCGTCGGCATCCGCTTTGAGGTAAGACAACAAATCCAAGGTGGTCGGATAGGGGTCGTCTTTATACTTAAAGGCCTGTAAAAATGCCTTTAACGCCTCATTGGTACGCTCTACACCAATGCGATCGGCGATGGCCATCATCACCACAGAACCCTTTTGGTAGTGTAGGTACTGCTGGTTCTCCGAGCGATACAGCGGCATTTCTTCATGGGCTTCTCGGGTTCGCCCTTGCAGGTAGCGATCCAGCTCATACTTTAAGAACTTACGCAGCTTTTGCTCGCCATACTTTTCACGCAACACCTGAATGGCGCTGTATTGCGACAGGGTTTCGGAAATAACCGCCGAACCTTGTACATCGGCTGCACCCACCTGATGACCCCACCACTGGTGCGCCACTTCATGAGCGGTCACATAATAAGGCGCATCGATATCGTCCGCATCACGCAAATCGGTAATAAAGCCGATGTTCTCCGAATAAGGCACGGTATTGGCAAAGCTTTGCGCAAACGAGCGATAGCCGGGGAACTCCAAAATACGTAACTGCTTGTGCTGGTACGGGCCAAAGGCCTGGGTAAAGTAGTCGATGGAGTCCTTGGTGGACTGGATCATGGTATCTATATTCCAGGCATGGTCGCTATGATAGTACACCTCGATATCTATGCCCTTATATTGTTCCTTCTTCACCTCAAGCTGGGCCGACATAATGTTATAGAAGTGCACCATGGGCGCATCCATCTCATAACGGAAGGTGCGGCGTCCACGCTCCTCGTCCACCTCTTCATGTTGCAGGTAACCGGGCGCGATGGCGAATTGATCCAGACTCGTGCTAATGGTGGCGCTAAAGTCGATAAAGCCCACACCCTGGCCAAAGAAGCTTTGCTGGTAATAACGGCTGTCTTTAAGGTCATGGGCACGCTCCAGTTCCGGCAGGCCGCGCTTGCGACGTTCATTGCGGTCTTGCAACTCATAGTCGCCACGGTAACCAAATACCGGGAAGAGTTCATAGTTATTGATAAAGGTGCCATTCTCAACCAATTGGGTATCAAAGCCACTGTTCTTAAAGCCCTGATGTTCGCGCACCACAGACATTTCACCCGTGCGCGTTTCACCCGGCTGTAACGGGGTATCAAATTCATACCACCAGGATTTAAACTCGCTGAGCTCCTCCCCTAGATGCCCGCCCTCAAGGTTAAGCTGCCACTGGGAGCTAAATCTTGGCTTGCTTACCAGAAAACGGCTGATGGACTGCTCTCTGGTATTGGTAAACTCCACCTCGGCCTTGGCTACCATGCGGCGCTCATGCGGGTAAATATCCGCGGTCACATCCACCTTGGTAATTGCGGGAATAGGAGCATCCTTATACTGCACCAGTTGTTGCTCGTACTGGGCGCGCAGGTCCTCGCTCTGATCTTGGGTTTGGTAATCGTTCAACACCCGGGTGTTGTGATATATCCAGCTGCCGCTGGCAACAAAGATCACCAGACCGCAGGTCGCGACCAACTTACCTTTATTACCTAAGTGATAACCCAGCAAACGCAGGCGCGAAAGCAGCGTCTGCTGCGGACCTCGGTGCCACAGGCCATAGCCTAGGGCCGCTAAGACCAGGGTTAAACCCAGCCAGTATAAGTTGTACCAGTGCACTGCGGTTAAGAAGTGACCATAGGTATTCAAATCGGAATAAGGTGCCGCCGGCGAAGAGGCAAAGCGATACATATTATGGCTAAAACCGTAATTGCTAAGCACCATGTTCACGGCGTAATAGATGATAAACAGCAGCATGCCCACGTATTTATTCGGGCTGATCACCTGGAAGAAAAACGCCAATATGGTGGTCATCACCAGGGGCACCATGGTCAGGTAACCAAGGCGGAACAAATACTGGCTAAGTTCGATATTAAACTGCCCCTTCACCAGCTGATAGGTGATGGTAAAGAGCATGCCAGCGCTGTAGAGCAGCACCAATACCGTGGTGATAGCCAACAACTTTGACGCCCAAAAAACCAGGTTATGGGTGGGGTAAGAGTCGATAATGTCACCGAAGTTAGAATTGCGCTCACGCCACACCACCTCGGCACTGTAATACACCAGGATGATGATCATAAACATGCCCATCACTCCCTTGATCAGCGGGATCATCGCCTGCGTCAGCGGCCAGTTTGAGGTGCCATACCATTGACCCGGAACCAACAAGGGCGAGATCAACATAAACAGGGTCAGCGCCGCGAGAATCATAAAGGGCGCGCTAAAGACCACCTGTACTATCTCGAAGCGGGTACGCAGTAAAAACTGGCTTTTAGTGCTGATCTGCGCCGGACGCACGGCAATCTTATTGCTAAGCGCTTGCTGCGCGCGTTTAAGCATAGAGGGTGAAGCCTGCTGCGGCTTTTTATCCTTGGCACCGCTCTGATAACCGCCCTTTAGACCCATGGTGACAAAGAGCACAACGGCAACGCTTAACCAAATCAAACGGTTATAAAGAACATTGCCTTCCAAGGCCAAGGTTTGCGTGTCTTTCTCTGCCACCGTCCAATAGCGGGTAGCATCCATAAAGGCACCAAAACCGAAGGGGTCGAACAGCGCCGCCCATAAGCGGAATTCCGGTTGCTCGAAAAACACCGACACCACGTTATAACCAATAAAGAGCACCACGGCGGCAATATATACGGCCATCATGGTACGAAAGCGCAGCGCCGCCACATGGCAGCTTACCGCCATCACGAAAAGGGTTGGCACCGCCAGGATCACAAAGGGCTGCAGGTAATATTGCAGCTTGTTGGGGGCCAGTAGCTCAGGGTCTAACCAACCTACCAAAGAGCCGAACCAGGTACCGAGGAAGATCCCTAGCGGCACAAAGGCAAAAACCAGCACGGTGACACAAAAAGCGCCAAGAAAGCGGCCGAGGTGATAACTGCGCTGAGCTATGGGTTTGCTGTATACCAGCTCAGCCATATGTTCACTGTCGTTGCGTATGGTCGAGGAGGCGACAAAGTTCACCACGGCAAACAGGGCAAAGATCAATAGCACCGCCATCATCATTAAGATGGTATAGGGACTGTTGGCGTTCACATTGCTGCCACCTATTTGCACCTTATCGGAAACGGTGGCGAAAAATGCCAGTAAAAAGAACAGCAGGCTGGACACATAGAATGATGGCTGGCGCACAAAATAGCGCAGCTCAAAGGTGAGCATTTTTAACAACATAACCCCTCCTTAGGCCGATGCTGCCAGGCGTTGCTGATGCAAGGTCGAGAAGTACACGTCTTCCAGATTACTGGCCACGGTTTCAAAGCCTTCCGGCGCCTGCTCGGCAAACACATGCAATATGGTATTGCCGGCAAACAAACGCTTGGAAATCACCGGCAAATTTTGTTCAAGCTCTTGTGCTTCTTGCTGGGTGACCACTTCTTTGCGCCAGATACGGCCATTAAGCTGTTGCGTCAGGTCGATGGGGTTGCCCTTAAGGAGGATTTCGCCACCGGCCAGTACCGCCATGTTCGGGCACAGCTCGCTGACATCATCAACGATATGGGTAGAGAGGATCACCACCTTTTGCTCGCCCAGGCTCACCAAGAGGTTATGGAAGCGGTTACGCTCTTCCGGGTCTAGGCCGGCGGTGGGTTCATCAACAATCAGCAGATCCGGGTCGCCAAGCAGCGCTTGGGCAATACCAAAACGCTGGCGCATACCGCCGGAAAAGCCACTCACCGACTTAGACTTATGTTGATACAAATTAGTATGGGCGAGCAGACCTTCCACTACTTCTTTACGCTCTTTGGCCTGGTCTAGGCCTTTAAGAATGGCCAGGTGGTCGAGCAGCTCATAGGCGCTAATACGTGGGTACACACCAAAATCCTGGGGCAGGTAACCCAAACGGCGACGAATTTCCTGAGGCTGGTTGAGCACATCGATACCATCGAAGGTGATGCTGCCACCGTCGGCACTTTGCAGTGTCGCTATGGTTCGCATTAACGATGATTTACCCGCGCCATTGGGGCCCAAAAGACCGAACATGCCCTTGGGGATATCTAAGTCCACGCCCTTTAAAGCCTGCACACCATTGCTGTAGGTTTTGGTAAGACCTTGAATTGTTAGCACCTGATTGTCCTTAAATTAGCTTTATTATTATAAAGTTACTCTTATATCACACGGCTAATTAGGTACAAAGGTGAAGTAAATATTAATAATGTAAATATTTATGAATGAAGATGCCCAAGAGCACCGACAGCGGTGATCTTGGGCATATCATAAGGCAGGCTATAGCCTTGGTGGTTTGGCATCGATAGCGATTTCATCGCCAGGGCGCAGGCCGCTCAGTACTTCAACCTGATCGCCTATCACTCGTCCAAGGCGCACATAGCGACGCACCAACTGCTTATTCTCCACCACTAAGACCATATCGAGCTGGCCATAGCTGTGCACATACTGCGGCGAGATCATCACCGCCTCATGCTGAGGCAAGGGCAGCTGTAACTGGGCGTAAAGACCGGGCAGCAACTGCGCGTTTTTAGGGGCTGCCATGCGCACCAGTAGCGAGCGTGAAGCACTGTCGGCGGCGGGCACGATTTCTACTAATTCGGTGGCCTCGCTGACACCCAAGGCCGGGACCTCCACCTGGCGCATATCGCCCAAGCGCAGATTGACCGCCTGGCGCTCACGCACCGCAAATTCCAGCTGTAACTGCTGCGGGTTGTATATGGCCAATAAGTCGCGACCCGGCGTTGCTGTGTCGCCCGGCTCGGCAAAGCGCTCTACTACACGCCCGGAAATGGGCGCGGTAATGGTGGCATAACCCAAGGCAATTTGTGCCTGTTGCTGGCGCTGCCCTGCCTGTTGCAAGCTGGCGGATAAATTATCATGATTGGCGGTGGCCGCATCTATATCGCTTTGCGCAATAAGTCCCTGGGCAAAAAGCTCCTTTGCGCGCTGTAATTGCTTTTGCGCCTGGGTGAATGAAGCCTGCAGCGCCTGCACCTGGGCCTTGGCCTGTTGCAATTGAGTGGTTAGCTCCTGCTCATCGAGACGGATCAACACCTGGCCCTGCTCCACCATATCGCCGGCACGCACGGTAATTTGCTCAATTTGCGCCATCACCCGTGCCGCTACCTTGGTATTTTGCTGAGCAATCACCTGACCGGGTACGGCCTCATACGCAACTACCGGCTCGCTGCCAACGCGCTGGGTTTGCCCGCTGTAGGGCGCAGGCGCCTGTTTTGTCCCCGGCGCCAGATGTTGATCTAGCACTCCGGAAAACCAAATTATCGCAGCGACTAAGAAGCCGACTACAAGGACAATCACTAACTTAGGTTGCATGCGTGTGTTCCTCATCAGCATAAACTAGGTAGTACACTAGCGGCACCACCAGCAGGGTGAATAAAGTAGAAGCAATAATGCCGAAAATAATGGCGATAGCGAGGCCGCTAAACACGGGGTCAAAAACAATCACTATGTTGCCCAACAAGGTGGTGCCCGCGGTCAATAACACCGGGCGCATACGCACTCGTCCGGCGGCCACCAAGGCCTCCTTAATGGCCATGCCCTGAGCCCGAGCCTGATTAATAAACTCAACCAAAATGAGTGAGTTACGCACCACAATGCCGGCCAGGGCTATCATGCCTATCATGGCCGTAGCAGTGAATAACACCGGCTCTGGCGCACCGGCAACCTGGCGCTCGCCAAACTGATTCAGCAGCCAAAAGCCGGGCATAATGCCGATTACGGTCAAAGGGATGGCCGACATAATGATCAGGGATAAGCTCATGGAGCGGGTTTGCACACGCAAGAGCACCAGGATGGCGGCTAGGGCAAAGGCAAAGGCAATGCCCATATCGCGAAAGACATCTATGGTAATGCGCCACTCCCCCTCGCCACTGAATGACACATCAACGCCCGGGGGCAACTGCCAGGCTGCACTGCCGCCTGGGTTAAAGAAACTACGTTGCTGCCAAGATACCGGCTCCACTTCCTCTGGGCCACGGTCGGCACTGATATCGGCGATCACTTCCGCCGGAGTGCGACCGTTAAGCTCGGCGGTGACATAAATCACCCGTTTAAGATCCTTGCGCATAATGGCCTGCGGTCGAGGCTCAAGATGAAACTCACCCACCTCGGACAAAGGCACCAGGGGTTGCGGCGCGCTCACCAGACCGAGATCGTTACTGGTCTGGCTAATTTGTCTTTGCCCCTTCACCTGCAAGGCCAATAAGTGGGCCTGGTCGCGCTGGGCATAGGGAAGCGAGACACGAATGGGCAGCATTTTTGCTTCTTCGGTCACATACAAGGCACCCACTTCTCTGCCCTGCACCGCCACAGCTATGGCATCGACCACATCTGAGGTACTCAAGGCAGACAGCGCCGCCTTGGTTTTATCGGTGACAAAACGCAGTTGTTGCTGCTGACGCTCCAGGGTGCTATCCACCTCCACCACATGGGGCTCCTGGCGCAAACGCTGGGCAATTAACTCGGCACCAAGACGATGTTGTTGCTCACTCACAAAGGGCTCGGCATAGACTTCGGCAACCAGGGTACTAAGCACCGGCGGCCCAGGCGGCACTTCGATCACCTTGATGCTGATACCCTTATTGGCCAGTGGCTCCAACTGTTGGCGCAAACGCAATACCACGGCATGGGACTGATGCTGACGCTCGGTTTTATCGCGTAACAGGATGCGTAACTCACCCAAATGATCGCCATAGCGGCGATAATAACCCCGCACCATGCCATTAAAGTCCATACTTGATGGCTGACCGGCATAAGCGGCTATGGTTTGCACCTCGTTCAACTGCCAGCTTAGCGCCTGCACCTTGCTCAGCAGCGCCGAGGTATCCTCCAACGAAGTGCCTTCGGGCATATCCACCAAGACCTGTACTTCACTCTTGTTATCGTAGGGCAATAACTTAAGCGGCACCGCGCGCAACAAGGGTAAACAGGCACTGAATATAAATAAAACCAACACCACCAGCAGCATCAGCTTGGCACGACTGCGGCGCAGTAAAAAGTAGTCCAGCATCCGGGTATAGAGATTGGCGGCTTGGGCTTGTTCGGCCACCTCATCGCCCTTGGGCTTAAGAATTTTCATCGCCAGCCAAGGGGTTACAAAAAACGCGACTAATGTAGAAAGCGCCACACTGATCGGCACGTTAAAGGCCATGGGTGCCATATAGGGCCCCATCATCCCGGTTATAAAGGCCAATGGGAAAAAGGCCACCATAATGGTCAGGGTCGACATCAACAAGGGCGTACGAATCTCCGCCATGGCCCCCACAATGCGATCCTGCACACTGCCTTGATGGCTAAAGAAGCGGCTGATGTTATCGATACCGGTGATCGGATCATCCACCAACAAGCCCAGGGCCAAGATCAAGGCAAACAGGGTCACTCGGTTAATGGTGTAGCCAAAGGCCCAGTCAAAACTCAGGGTCAGGCCATAACAAATGGGCAGGGCCAGGGCGATCACTATGGCCGGACGCCAACCAAGGAACACACCAATAAAGAGCACGACCGTGACTATGGCAAATACCAGGCTGGCTCCCAGATTATTGACCTTTTCATTGGCGGTTTGACCATAATCGCGCAGCGTCACCACCTTAACCTCGGGCGGTAACAACTCATCTTGCAGCTGTTGCATTTGCGCATGAACATCGCGAGCCACCGCCACGGCATTGGCACCGGCCTGTTTCGCCACGCTCAGGGTAACCATGGGCAGCTGGGGCTGACCATCCTGGGTTTGCAACCATTGATAATGCTGCGCCTCACCGGGGCCATCGATTATGCTGGCAACGCTGTCGAGGCGCACCGCCTGACCATTAACCACATTGACCACCAGGGACTTAAGCTGCTCCAGTGAGCGCAAGGCATCGCCGCCTTGTACTTGCAGGCGCCAGTGTCCCTGAGCATCTTTGACCTTACCCACATCCCGCAACTGGTTAGCCACGCTTAGGGCATAAAGCACATCCGAAATCGTCGTTTTATGGGCATTAAGGGCGGCGCTGTCGAGATAGATATTGGCGCTGCGGGTACGCCCCGCGATCACCTTAACCTCACTGGTGTCTTCAAGCCGTTGCAATCGGGTTGCCAGCTCCTGCGCCATACGTGTCAGTTGATAATCGTCGTATAACTGCGGCGCCGTGCTGTATAAACCCAGCATGACGATGGCCACATCATCCACTTCTATGGGTTTAATTTGCCATTGGCGTACCACCGCCGGCATGGTGTCCTGATAGGCATAAAGCTTGGCGTAGGTATCAATCAGCGCCTGCTCGCGGGAATGACCGACCTCAAACCGTAAGGTACTGACCAGGCGGCCATTTTGGGTGGCCGAGTAAATATGTTCAACGCCCTTTATCTGCGCCAGCAGCTTTTCCAGTTCCACGGTGACCAAGCGTTCGACCTCTGGGGCTTCTATATCACTGACATCAACCAGGATATCGAACATGGGCACAACAATTTGCGGCTCTTCTTCGCGGGGCGTTTGCTGCAATGCAAAGGCGCCGGCCACCAAGGCGATAATAAAGATAAACAAGGGCAGAGGCCCACCCAGGCTGGCCCTCACTCCTCTATCTAACCAAGTCACGGCCTACTCCTCACAAAACAGCGTGTACAGGGTGTTGAGCACGGCCCGTACCTGGTCGTTGCACAAGCTATAATAAATGGTCTGACTCTCACGGCGGGTACTCACTATGTTTTCCTGCCTCAGTACGGCCAGGTGCTGAGACAAGGCGGACTGGCTTAAGGGCACACTTTCATTAAGCTGAGAAACACTGAGCTCACCTTGTTGCAGGCAGCAAAGAATCATCAGCCGATTTTTATTGGCCAGCAGTTTTAGTAAGGCTTGAGCCTGCTCGGCATTGTCTGCCATTTTCATCAGGTCCACGAGTTCCCCCGGTTAAGCTAGAGAATTGAAGTATGCAAATCAGTATAGAAGCTAACATTAGTAAAGTCTAATATTAACTATTGCTAAATTAGATTTTGCTAATATAATTAAATTGAACAAATTACCAACAAGGGGCTTACCATGAAAATACCCGCCGCACTCAGATTGATCGCTGGCATCATGATTTTATTGTCGCTATTGTTAACTTATCTGGTCAGCCCAATGTGGCTGTGGTTTACCGCGTTTATCGCCGTTAACCTGATCCAATCGGCGTTTTCCGGCTGGTGTCCAATGATGGCCTTACTACGCAAATTAGGCATGGAGGAATAATATGCTCACCCCAATCCCAGACTTACTAAAAACCATAGTTCCCAAGCAGCGCCGCGTTGATGCGCAACAAGCCAAGGCGGAGCTGGCCGAGAACCACGGCCTGTTAATTGACGTGCGTGAGCCTGCCGAGCACGCTACCAAGGCGGCTACTGGTGCCATTAATATTCCTCGCGGCGTGCTGGAAATGAAGCTGATGGAAATAGAAAAAGACGCCAGCCGTCCTATCTATCTGCACTGTGCCAGCAGCGCCCGCGCCACCTTAGCCGCCGAACAGCTCACCCGGGTCGGTTATGAAAATGTCACCGTGATCAGCTGTAAGGCCGAGGAGGTATGTAGCGTCTTCTAGTTGACATGCTTGTCACCGAACAGTAACACTGGTCGGATAAGCTCTGCATCATAAAAAAATAACAGGTACAAACCAATGCAGTTTACTCGTAGACGTTTTTTAAAAGCTTCGGCAGCGGGATTTGGCGCTGCCGTTTTATCTCTTGGCCTAAGCGGCTGTGTACTCGACAATGACAGCGACGAAGAACAATTAATGTTAGCTTCGACCATGGCGTAGCCAGCGGCGATCCCCTTAACGATAGCCTGATAATCTGGACTCGCGTGACGCCCAAAGACCCCAGCGTTACTCGCGTAAAGGTACAGTGGCAAGCGGCCACCGACGCCAACTTTGAATCCCTGGTTCATGATGGCCAAACCGAGGTGAGTGCGGACACCGACTTTACCCTGAAGGTCGATTTACAAGGGCTGGATGCCAACACCACCTACTATTATCGCTTTATTTCCTACGGTATCACCTCGGCCACAGGTAAGGGTAAAACCCTGCCCGTCGGCGACATAGATCAGGTTAAACTGGCGGTACTTTCTTGCGCCAACTACCCGGCCGGTTATTTCCATGTGTATGGCGAAGTCGCCAAGCAGGAAAACCTAGATGCCATCCTGCATCTGGGTGATTACATTTATGAATATGGTGCCGGCGGCTATGCCAGTGAAGACGCCGCAGCCCTTGGCCGCGAGCTAGCCAGCGACAACAACGAAGAAATTATTACCCTGGACGACTACCGTAAACGTTACGCTCTGTATCGCCGGGATGCGGATCTGCAGGCGGCGCACGGCCATTGCGCCTTTATCACCGTCTGGGATGACCACGAAATCAGTAATGATACCTGGCACAGTGGTGCTGAAAACCATGATGATTCGGAAGGCCCGTTCGAAGAGCGAAAAATGCAGGCGCTGCGAGCCTATTTTGAATGGATGCCAATCCGCAACGTCGCCGACAAAGAAAAAATCTATCGTCGCTTCGACTTCGGCAACCTGGTTTCTTTGTACATGCTCGATACCCGCGTCTTGGCACGTGATGAACAACTCAGTTACGGCGACTTTGACCTCACCACGGCCGCAGGCCAGTACGACTTTGCCAGCGCCATTGGTGCTCCAAGCAGGACCTTACTTGGTGGCGAGCAGCTTACCTGGCTTACCGACGGTATCAGCACTTCAAGCCAGCAATGGCAGGTATTAGGTCAACAGGTATTGATGACCAAGATGCATCTGCCCGCCGAGGTGATGATGTTATTGGCCGCGGTGCAAGGCACCCTGGCTCAAGGTGGCGACACCGCGCCGCTATTGGCACAGGCCAACATTTTATTTGCCGAGCTGGCACAAATTAAGGGCCGCATTTAGCCGGCGACCCCAGCGTCACCGAGGCTGAGCGCGCTCGTGTAGAAACTGTATTGCCTTATAATCTGGATGCCTGGGATGGCTATGCCTATGAAAGGGAAGTAATTTTAGGCACAGCCCTGGCTACGCAGAAGAATCTGGTGGTGCTGGCCGGTGATACCCACAATGGCTGGGCGGGACAACTGCGTACCGACGCTGCCAACCCCATCGCCGGTGATCAGGCCGCCGGGGTCGAATTTGCTACCGCATCGGTTTCATCACCGGGTATTGAAGAGTATTTGTCACTCAACACGCAAGACCCACAAGCCATAGCGCAAATGGAACAGGTGATTGCCCTGCTGATCGATGATCTGAGTTATAACAACCTGGTAAACCGCGGCTTTTTGACCGTGACCTTCAGCGCCGCTGCGGCGCAGGCACAATGGCATTATGTTGATACCATCAAGGCCCGCGCCTACCAGGTCAGCGCCGAGCGTGGCCAACAGCTGCAGATGCTGGCAGGCAATCCGCAGTTGCAACCTCTGGGCTAGTCGGACGAAGCCTTTGGCGTGGCCTTTGCTGTGGCCTTTGGCTCTTGTTCAAGGCGCGCTAAGCGCGCGTCTATGCGCTCCACCGCATCGACCAGGCGTTGCATAAGCGCCTGGTTATCTTGATTAGTACCGCCTTGCGCGGCGCTTTGTCCATGATGGTGCTCACCCTGCTGTGTTGCGGCTCGCTCCTTTTGCGTTAAAATCGCTTCGCGAAAATGATGCGCATCCACCACCCCAAGCAAGGACACCAAGGCTCCCGGCCCGGACTGTCCGGCGGTTTCAAAACTTAACCTATGCAAGCCGAATACTCGCATCAGCGGGCCCTGAGTCATGGCCACATCGGTAATTTTATCAAGCGGAATGGATTTCTCCTCACGCACCCAGATACCACGCTTCACCACCAGCTTCTTTTCACTTAAGGTCGCCGACATGGCCGCCAAAATGCGCCCACCAAGCCACCATACCAAGACAGCGACAATGGGCAGTAAGGCGATGCCAAACAAGGTGATACTGGCCACTAGCAACCAAATGGTCAGCCAGTATTGCTTAACCTTGGGGTCAAACTGGGCGGTGTTTAAAATCGTTTCGCTACTCATCATCAAACTCCAAGCGATAATCGAATTCATAATGGTGCACACCCTTATCGATACGAATACGCATCAGCCCAGATAGACCACGCAATTCGCCACTGGCGGAGTCAGGCACCACTTCGAGGACGAGTCGGTCCTGGCCCTGATTCATGGTACCGAAGTGCTGCAGCACAAAGCTGCCTTTTCTGCCATCCAGGGTACCGGTAACCTGCTCGATGGCAACATAACCGGCGGAGCCTTGTACCACAGTCATGGCGCTCAACATCTCTCCCTGGCTAATGCCATGCAGATCGCCGCTAAAGGTTTTGTCTATCGACATGCGCCCAAGGTTAATGCCGTCGACGCCGGTGGCATAGGCATCCTGGGGGTTTAGTGTCACGGTAAAGGTGCCGATCGCGTTCATAAGTAAACCTGTTAATGATTGTTTTATGTTTATTAGTATATAAAAAAAGCCCGCAGTTCAATGCGGGCTTTATCAATAGTTATTCGACGTTTCGTCGCAGCTCTTTAAAATGGACACGCTGCTTAGCGTCAAGCTGAGCGTTGGCCTGCCATTGCAACCACTGCTTGAGGGCGATGGACATCTGCAAGGAATAGTCGAGCGAACGCCACTGCTTGGTATCATCATCGGCATAATTGGGCGCATTGCTGTCATGCATCAAGTTAACCTTCTGGCCCTGTTCATTGACCACCATCATGTTAAACGACTCTCCAGCACCCACATTGGTAAAATAAGTCGCATCCACTGTGTCAAACGCCACCTGATACTTCACTTGGGCGCTGTCACCGCCTCTGTCGATTCCGGCACTGGTGCTGCTGATCAGCGGCGCCACACATTGATGGGTTTGATCGCCGGAAAACTGCGACAACAAGGGGGGTGTATCGAAGTTTTTATCCGGTACCGAAGCGCTGCCATGGCACGACATACAGGAGCTGTTGCTGTTATCGGCAGGACCATTGAGGCGCTGATTGCAGCCCAGGTGCCCAGGCGCTCGCATGCGTCCTGAGCCCGCGTATTTGTTCAGCTCATCGACGCTGTCCCAAATAATTACCGCTTCTTTAAAGCCATTTTCTCGGGGTGCCTGAGGGTAACTGATGGCATAGTGACCAGCGGGCGGTGTGTCATTACCCCACATCATGCCGAGCAGGCTGATGCGCTGCCATGGGTTTTTCTCTTTCGCTTTACGCAGGCCATCGGCGACGAAGGTGCCATAGACCCAACCCGTATCGCGAGCACGGCTGTCTTTGACGGCAAAATCGAATTGCAGCAGCTTTACATCACCCCATTGAGCATAACTGCGCGGACATTGCTGACTTTCTTCCTGCAATGTGCACTCGTGACGATTGCTATCGCTGGGCTTACAGGCGCAAAAAGCCGGATCGGAAATATTGGCGTCCCAGCTGGGCATATTGGTCAATATCGGCAACTGTGCCACGGTTGAGGTATTAAATAAGGGCTTGGCGATCACCGCGCCCTCATCAAAGCGAATATTGTCGCTTGGCACCTTAGCACCGCCGTCTTGCCACACCTGCCCCAACGTATAAGCGGCGGTCGCATTGTAAATAGCCACCGCCCACATGGTAGATTGATCGGTGCCGGTGCCCGCCTGCACCGAGAAGGTCACCGGCGCTTCACGGGTTAAGCCATGGGTAAACTCCCGACCCGACATGGCATCATAGGTTTGAAACGGCATATGGAACCAGGGGCGCACCTGGTTTTCGCATACATCGAAGTCTTCCCTGTCCTGGCGCTGCACATTACCGGCGAGAATATAATACATCACCGCCTCACTGTAGGCCAACGCCAGCTTATACTTGTCTTTGGCGCTGGTGCCCTCGGCAAACAAGGCGTCGAAGCGTTTATCCCGCCAGGCCTGCGCCTGTTTATCGTCAACTGGCTGGCCAGGGAAGGCATCGGATAACTGAAACACCGGACCAGCGTAGGCCTGATTAGGCACATTGGTCAGTGTTTGTCCCGCCCACATTGGCTGAAAATTCGGGTCCTGCCAATAGCTGGGATACTGGCCCTGGCAGGTGTTAATGGATTGATACTGCTGATTATAAATCGGCTCGTTACGCCAGTCGGCCAGCGCCGCCGTGCTGGTCAGAGACATGGCCCCGACGAACGCACATAGGGCACGAGATAGGGTGTTTACCTGCTTCATTATCATTCCTTTTTATTAGTCGCTTTTAAATTGATAGTCGTTAAAGCTTAGTCGCAAAAATAAAAGGCGTTATTACATTTGCTTACGCCGCTCTGTTACACTCAAATGGACAATTCAATCTGGTACCCCCATGGCTGCATCCAATACCGAAACATCCATTAATGAGAAAAGTGCGCTACGTCACTTACGACCGATTTTCCGCTTTCTTTTACCCTACAAGTGGGTGGTGGCCGCTGCGCTATTTGCCTTGGTACTCACCGCAGGCATTAACCTTTCCCTGGGTCAGGGCTTGAAGCAGGTGATAGACCAGGGTTTTATCGCCGGCTCCATGGAGCAATTGCGCGGCTCGGTCTTTTTATTGATCAGCTTGATTGCATTGATGGCGGTAGGCATCTTTTGCCGCTTTTATCTGATGTCCTGGCTTGGCGAACGGGTCAGCAGCGATATTCGTAAGGCAGTGTTTGCCCGCATTCTCGCTCTGCACCCAAGTTATTTTGAAGAAAATCGCAGCGGCGAGATCATGTCACGCCTGACCACGGATACCACCTTGCTGCAAAGCATAGTCGGCTCGTCCTTATCCATGGCGCTGCGCAGCACCCTGATGCTGATCGGCGGCGTCATTATGCTCTTTATCACCAATGTGAAACTCACCCTGATAGTGCTCTTATGCGTACCCATGGTGCTGCTGCCCATGAAGCTTTTTGGCCGTCGGGTGCGCACTTTGGCCAGCAGCTCACAGGATGCCATCGCCGATATCAGCACTTATGCCGGCGAGGTGATGCAAAACATCAAAACCGTGCACAGTTTTAATCGCCAAGGCAGTGAACTGGCCGCCTTTGACGGCGAGGTTGATAAGGCTTTTGCGGTAGCTAAAAAACGCATTATGCAGCGCTCTTTTCTTATCGCCTTTGTGATCTTTATCAGCTTTTCCGGCATCAGCTTTATGCTCTACAGCGGCGGTGTCGATGTGCTTAGCGGGAAGATGTCCGGCGGCGAACTGGCCGCCTTTGTGTTTTACGCCATAGTTGTGGCCATGGCGGTGGGTACGGTGGCGGAAATTTATGGTGAGCTGCAAAGAGCCGCCGGCGCGGCCAAACGCCTGATTGAATTACTGGAAGTGCAAAGCGAAATTCTTGACCCGACACAGGCACAAAGCCTGAATACCCAGGCTCAGGCTGATGTTATCGAATTTACAGACGTCAGTTTTCATTATCCTTCCAGACCACAGCAAAGCGCCCTATCGGCCTTTAATTTACAGATCACCCAGGGCGAAACTGTAGCCATAGTCGGCCCTTCCGGTGCCGGCAAAAGCACCTTATTTGAACTGCTGCAACGCTTTTACGATGTCAGTGCCGGCAGCATTCGCCTGCATGGCACGGATATCCGCGAGCTTAGCTTGCATGATATTCGCGAACAAATGGCCATGGTGGCCCAGCACCCCGTACTGTTCAGCGCCGATGTTTATCACAATATTGCCTATGGCAAGGAAGGAGCTACGCAGGACGAGGTGAGCGCCGCCGCCAGGCAGGCCTATGCCGACGAGTTTATCGAACAGTTACCCGATGGCTACCACAGCTTTTTAGGAGAGCGCGGAGTGCGTTTATCCGGCGGGCAAAAACAACGTATCGCCATTGCCAGAGCCATACTCAAAGATCCGAAAATTCTGTTACTTGACGAGGCTACCAGCGCCCTTGATGCGCAAAGTGAGCACCATGTACAGGCGGCATTAACTGAACTGATGAAGTCGCGTACGACACTGATCATCGCCCATCGCTTAAGTACCGTGATGCACGCCGATCGAATTGTGGTAATGGATAAGGGGAAGGTGGTTGCCAGCGGCGATCATGCTAGCTTAATGCAACAATCGCCGCTGTATCGAAAGCTTTGTGAGCTGCAGTTTAATCAGCCCAGCGCCTCCGCTTAGTTTTGTACGTTAGGTACGATTTGAATTTCTACGCGACGGTTTAGAGCGCGGCCATTTGCCGTGCTGTTGTCGGCGATAGGACGGCTTTCACCGTAACCCTGAGTGCTGATACGCGCCGCCAGGATCTGGCTGTTCACCAAGTAGTTTTTCACACTTAGCGCACGCTGCTCAGACAGGTTTTGGTTGTATTCGCTGCGACCCGTGCTGTCGGTATGACCTTGTACGCTTAGGTAGGTTTTCTCGTACTTGTTCATCACGCTGGCGATGGCATTCAGAGTGTCATGAAAACCGCTTGAGATGTACGACTGCTCGGTAGCAAAGGTAATGTTTGACGGCATTACCAGGCGAATGTTGTCGCCTTCACGCACAACTTCAACACCAGAACCGGCTAGCTCATCACGAAACGCCTGCTCTTGGTTATCCATGTAGTTACCTACCGCTGCACCGGCTAGTGCACCGATAGCGGCACCGATGAAGATACGCTTATCATCATGATCGCCTGTGGCTTTACCTAATACCGCACCGACACCGGCACCGATACCTGCGCCTTTTTGCGTATTGGTTGCCTGACAGCCCGTTAATAACAATGCCACTGAGGTTAGTGCCACGACAGGAGTCAAAGTGTTTAGTCGTTTAGCCATGATTTATTTTCCTATTATTTGTCCTATTGGGGGATGGTAACAGATTTGCATGAACTTACGGTTAAAATGGTGCCAGTAAAAATGATTTATTGCACTAATTTCAATGGTCTTGTTATCAATACCTAGCGATCGGCGGCAGCGCATAAGGCTTCACCAGCTCAGTTAGCTGACCTCCTTCGGCAAGGTCCTGGTATAAAGAAGTGATTTGTTTTGCCTGGGACGTCTTGGCAAAATCGCGACTGTAGGCCATATAGCCAAAGATCGAATCGCGGTACTGATAAGGCTGCTTAACCAATTTGTGCATTGGCTGCTGCAAGATGCTCATGGCATGCTCGGCGGTCTCTTCAACCCCAATAAATAAATCCACCCGGCCCTTTAGCAGCATTTGCAGCGCCACCTGCTCCGAGGTTACCGGCACCTTGATCATTTCCCGGTCTTTATCGAAACGGGCAAAGTGCGCCGCTCCGCGCATCACTGCAATTCGCTTGCCGTAAAGAGCTTCGTAGCCGGTGATTTCCATGCCGCTGTCGCGCAGGGAATAAAAACGAAAAGATGAGTGCAGCGCCATATAAGCGGGAGTAACAAAGGTCAGTCCCTGCTCGCGCTGCTTAGTACGAATAAGGCCGCCCATAATATCGACCTCGCCCTGCTCCAGCATATGCACGCAGCGCGAAAAGGGGCAAGGGACCACCTTAAGCTCAAGCCCAAGCTCATCGGCGATGGGCGTAAGAATATCGAGCAAGAGGCCTTTAGCCTGAGCGCCATGGGTAGAACTATAAGGAGGTGCATGATCTATAGCGACGGTAATTGTGCTGGCTTGCACAGCGGCCATGGGAATGAACAGCGATAATATTAGTGGCACCCAGCACACTGTGCGCATCTTCATAACAACCTCAATGTTGTTGCAACCAAATGGAACACCTCTATAGTGTCACATAATCTACACAAGCTCTAAGTATAATGAAACTATGAAATTGTTATCCATCTTCTACCAGTTCCTGTTGCTTGGTTGCACTAGCTTTGGTGGCCCGGCGGCACACCTAGGTTACTTTCAACGTCACTTTGTGGAAAATAAAAAGTGGCTGACTCAGCAGCAATACGGGCATTTTATTTCCCTTAGTCAATTGCTTCCCGGACCGGGCAGCTCGCAGGTAGGTTTTGCCATTGGTGTAGAGCGCGCCGGTTTAGCCGGGGGGATCGCCGCCTTTATCGGTTTTACCCTGCCCTCCATGCTGATCATGGTGCTGCTGGCATTGGGAGCACAACAGCTGCCTTGGGCCACTACGGGGCTGATCACCGGGCTTAAATTGTTCGCCGTGGTGATTGTCGCCGATGCAGTGTTTAGCATGAGTAAAAGCTTCTGTCGCACCTGGCATACCCGGGCGTTAGCGTTACTCAGTGCGGGTGCCTTGATATTAATCCCCAGCCTGTATACCCAGTTATTGATCTTGGTGCTGGCGGCTATCTGGGGGGCATGGCAACTGCAACCCTTTAAGGATGAAGGCACAACGCAAGACGCAGACAAAGCAAGCACAGGCCTTAGCAAGCTACCGCTGCTGCTTTTTGCCCTGCTGTTTATCCTGAGTTTCGCCGCTACGGGTGAGTTGTGGCAGCTCAGCGCCCAGTTTTATCAGGCGGGCTCTCTGGTGTTTGGCGGTGGGCATGTGGTGTTGCCCCTACTCGATACCATATTGACCGATGTGGATGCCGACAGCTTTTTAACTGGCTATGCGGCGGCGCAGGCCATTCCCGGTCCCATGTTTACCTTTGCGACTTATCTTGGTGCTGTCTTAGCGCCTTCAACCCCCTTGTTGGGCGCCTTAATTGCTACTTTGGCCATTTTTTTACCCGGCTTCTTACTGGTACTAGGCTGCGCCCGTCATTGGCAAGCGCTGATGAGCAACCCCTTGCTGGCCGGCGTAAGCACTGCCATCAACGCTACTGTGGTCGGTTTTATTTTGGCGGCGCTCTATAGCCCCATAGTTCCCGCTGGTGTAACCCAGTGGTGGTACGTTGTTTTTGTCGCCTTGGGATGGTGGTGGTTGCAACGCTTTAAGCCACCTGTGCTGATGCTGATTGCCGTCTTTGCGGCGCTGGGACTGCTGCTGGAGCAATTGCCTTACTAACGAGATAGGCTGTAAAGCAAAAGCCCGGCTTGCCGGGCTTTTTAGATTAAATTCTTAAGATTATTCGGCTAACTGGAGCCATTCATTTGCCCGCTTACGCTCTGATAAGGCCTAAGCTCAAAGATGGGCAGGATCGCCAGCAGATGATCCATAATTTCCGCCTGAATATGCTCGTAGGAAATCCAGCGCTTGTCGGCACTAAAGCAATAGAATTCAATGGGCAGACCATGGTTCAAGGGCTGTAACTCACGCACCATCAGGGTGAGATCCTTATTGATACGGTCGTGCTGTTTCAAATAGCCCTCGGCGTAACGACGAAATAGACCCAGGTTGGTGACCTTATCCGGCAAGGATGTGGTGTTGATATACTCGGACAGCTGCAATGTTTCCTCTATGCTTTGCTGCAACTCCTCATCGGCGATACGGATACTGTTCATATCTATATTGAGCGAGCGCTTAATACGGCGGCCGCCGGACTCCTGCATGCCGCGCCAGTTTTTAAACGAGCCGGAGACCAGGGTATAGGTCGGCAAGGTGGTGATGGTGTTATCCCAGTTGCGCACCTTCACGGTATTCAAACCCAGGTCGATCACCTCGCCATCGGCGCCATAGCTGTCTACCTGAATCCAGTCACCATAGGTCACCAGACGGTTGGCGGCTATTTGTATGCTGGCCACAAAACCTAAAATAGTGTCTTTAAACACCAACATGGTCACCGCGGCAATGGCACCAAAGCCGGAGATAATATAGGTAGGTGACCTTTCCAGCAGCAGGGCAAAAATTAAAATCGCACAGATGATGAAGGTGATCAGCTTAACCAGCTGAATTAGCCCCTGAATCGGCACCTCGCGGGAGAATTCAAACTGGTTGTAAAGCGCACCGCCTATGCTCACCATGCTGCTGACGATAAAACCACCGTATACGATAAGCAAAATCTTCACGCAGGAATGGATAATATCCAGGTAAAGCTCGGGGATTTGCACCACGGTTTGGAAGGACGCCAGAAAGGCAACACAGCAAATAAAGCCGGCCAAACGACGGTTCAATTTAATCAACAGCGGCTTCAAGGCCGAGGTACGCTGTGGTGCAATGCGCATCATCAGGCTTTGCAGCGCCGGCAACATTAAACTACTTAAAAAGAAGTACAGCAGGATAATGGCCATCAGACCGATACCCGTCGCTGAAATCGTGCTTAGCAACTCGGCACGCTCGGTGTCGGCGAATAAGGGCTTAAGCAATTTTTGTAAATGACTTTGGGTCATAGCTGAGTTACACCTTTCCTGTGTTATCTACTACTTTGGCGCAGTCGGGGGCGGCTGTGGGTGCTTGTTGCTGGGCGATAAGCTCATCCTTGGCCTGCCAAATATCGTTGAGTTGTTGTTGGAACTCGACCCGAAACGCCTTGTCTTGCTGATAATCACCGATCAGCTGCGGCGCTATGTCACGCACATTGACCAGTAAGTCTATCTGGGTCAGGCGTCCGAGCATAAAATCACGACAGATATGGGTTCCCTGAGATTGATAGCATAGTGTGGCATCGAGCAAACCGTCAAACCTTTCCCCTAAAACCTGTAACGCAAAGGCGATGCCGCCAGCCTTGGGCTTGAGCAAATAGGCAAACGGGCTGAGTTGGCGCTGCTGTTTACCCGGAGTAAAGCGCGAACCCTCAACAAAGTTAACTATGCAGGATGGGTATTGCTTAAAGTTATTGCAACTGCGTTTGGTACGCTCTACATCCATGCCCTTTAACTTTGGATTCTTGGCAATTTGTTCCTTGCTGGCGCGCTTCATAAAGGGCATACCCATGGCCCAGGCACCGCTGCCGATAAAGGGCACGTATTTTAGTTCATCCTTAAGGAAAAACTTCGGCGCCGGCAGCTCGGTAACGGCGCTTAGCACCACGATATCAAGCCAGCTCAGGTGATTGGCAATCAACAGATACCAGGCATTGGGGTCGACCTTACCGTCAAAGCGCACATTAAAGCGCTCGCAACCTAGCTGTAACGCCAAGCGATTGCCAAGGCGCCAGCCACTGTAGGCCCAATGCAGCACCACAGTAGTGGCATAAAACGGCAGGATAAGTTTTACCAGCCCAAGGACAAAAACGATCACTCCCCACACTAGGGTATTTACCAGCAATAAGCAGGTCGCCAGGCTTCCCACCAGCCATTTGGGCAATAATCGTTTCAGCATAATTAGTTCCTATTCTGCTGCGTTAGCTGCTTCAGGGTCGAGTCTTTTTCTTGCCAAAGAGCATTGAGATGCTGCTGAAACTCTACGCGAAATGCATTGTCGTTGCTATAGTCGCCGATCAGCTGCGAGTCCAGTGGACGCACTTCCACATGCACCACAACCTCTTTCACCCTACCGCCGGCAAAGTCCATAAAAGTAGGAATACCGCCCGGGTAATGAATGGTGACATTCACTATTTTACTGATCTGCTCGCCCATGGCCTGCAACACAAAGGCGATCCCGCCGGCTTTAGGCTTAAGTAAATGGTTAAAGGGGCTGTTTTGACGCTGATGCTTGGCGTCTGTATAGCGGGTACCCTCAACAAAGTTGACTATGGACACCGGCATTTCCTTAAACTTTTCACAGGCCTTGCGCGTGGTTTCTATGTCTTTACCGCGCAGTTTAGGGTTTTTCTTCAACTGCGACTTGCTGGTTCGCTTCATAAAAGGAAAATCCAGCGCCCACCAGGCCAGGCCTAAAAACGGCACATACAACAGTTCTTTTTTCAAAAAGAAGTTCAAAAACGGGATGCGGCCGCGAAAGATGCGCTGCATCACCAGAATATCGACCCAACTTTGGTGATTAGCCACCAGCAGGTACCAATCTTTTTTGCGTAGTTGCTCAAGCCCGATCACTTTAAGTTTATAAGGAGTAATCAGTTTTTGATTTAAGGAGTTACCCGCAACCCAACAACTGGCCATGGTTTTTGCCAAGGCGCTCATGGCTTTTTGCCAGGGCCTAATGGGGATAAGCTTAAAAACACCACACAGGACTATGGGGAGAAACCAAAATAAGGTGTTCAGGGTATATAAGCCAATACTCACAATTTGCCGAAATAAAGCAACCACTGCACGCACAACAACTTTCCTATTTGGGTATAAAAAACAAGCGCTAATGATAGCGCTTTTTTGTCTTTAACGGAAAAGGGTTCTGTTGCCGACTGGCAACAAACCCGGGCTAGTCTTCAAAGTAGGTATAGCCGCTTAATCCGTGATTTAGCTCATCCAGATAACTCTGCTTCAGCGCCGCTTCGATAGCCATTGCGCTGACTCTTTGCTGATAACGCGCCGCCAAGGCTTCACTATCGTAATGAACAAATTTTAATACGTCCTGAACACTGTCGCCCTTGATTTCATTGGTCAGGCGGTACTCTTCACCGTGCATTTCCACATGCACAGAATCGGTGTCACCAAACAGGTTATGCAGGTCGCCCAGGATCTCCTGATAGGCACCAACCATAAACATGGCAATATGATATTGCTGACCAAACTCATAGCGTGGAATGGGCAGACTGGCTTCGATACCGGCACCATCTACATACTCGCGAATTTGTCCGTCTGAATCACAGGTAATATCCTGAATGATCACGCGCTGATCCAACGGCTTATCTAGATGTTCGATGGGCAGTACCGGGAATAACTGACCAATACCCCACACATCCGGTAGCGACTGGAATAATGAGAAGTTTACAAACAGCTTATCCGCCAGCTTTTCGTTCAGCTCGTCAATCACCTCGCGATGGGCACGTGCCGACTCGCTCAAACAAGCACGCACCTTGTGCAGGGTACGGAAATAAAGTTGCTCAACCAGGGCCCACTGCTCAATACCCAGCATGCCATGCACATATTGAGCATGAGCCTCGCTGAACAGATGCATGGCATCGTGATAGCTTTCAATGGCCATTCGGGCGTTAACACCGGCGCAGGTTTGCTGCATTTCCAGCACCACCTTAGGCAGGTTTGCATCATCGGCTATCGCCACCTCGTTATTAGGTGCTTTTTCTACGTCCACCACATCGGTGATCAATACCGCATGGTGTGCGGTCAGCGCCCTGCCCGATTCGGTAATAATGGCCGGATGAGCCAGATCGTTGGCATCGCTCACCTCAGCAAAGGCGGCCACCACGTTTTTGGCATACTCTTCAACCGTGTAGTTCATTGAGCAGCTGCTGCGTGAGCCCGAACCTTCGTAGTCAACACCCAAGCCGCCGCCCACGTCCACGGTTTTCAGCGGCACGCCCATTTGGCACAACTGCGCATAGTGGCGGGCACATTCGGTTAGCGCTCGTTGGATATCGCGAATATTGGCGATTTGCGAACCTATATGAAAATGCACCAGCTCCATTAAATGCAGCTTATTATGTTTCTTTAAGGTCTCAACGGCCTGCAGCACCTGAGAGGCGGTCAAACCAAATTTGCCGCGCTCACCACCGGTATTTTGCCATTTGCCCTTACCCACGGAATTAAGACGAATACGAATACCGATTGGCGCTTCAAGGGCCATGGCATCCATTTCGCGGATCAGCGCATCAAGCTCGGAAAGCTTTTCGATAACAATATTAACCTTGTGGCCGGTAGCCTGACCGATCAGCGCCAGACGCATAAACTCGCTGTCTTTGTAACCATTACAGACTATGGTGATGTCTTTTTCGGCCAAGCCGAGAATGGCCATCAGCTCAGGCTTAGAACCGGCTTCTAAGCCGACCTGACCACTGTTGTGCGCCAATAACTTGGATACCACAGAGCGCTGCTGGTTTACCTTGATCGGATAGACGCAGGTATAGTCACCCTGATAACCCTTGGCGGTTTTGGCCTGACTGAAGGCAGAAATTAAACGCGATGCACGATGCTGCAAAATATCGGTAAAACGCACCAACACCGGCAAGGTCAGGCCTTGCTCTTTAAAACGCTCGACTAAGGCATTTAATGCCAAACCGGGTTTATTTTTATCGCCATCAGGATAAGCCACCAGCTCACCCTGAGCGTTAATATCAAAGTAGCCATCGCTCCAATGACTGACGTTATAAACGGATTGAGCGACCTGGTAACCCGCTGGGTGACCTGTCAGGGGACCCTTTTCCATAACTCTGCTCTCAATATTGACCCAAGAATTTGCCGCTAGTTTAATACCTCTTATTGCCACTAGCGAATAGAAAATCACATAAATGCAGCTAAAATGTGATTGAGCATTGCCCTGCACACTGGCAAAATTGCGTTTCTCATTTATTGGTGATTATGTAACACATGACAAGTTTAGATAAAAACCACTGGTTTACCGAAATCAGTGACCGTGATGGCAGTGCTTTCTCACTGCGTATCAACAAATTACTTGAAGAAAAACAGTCTCCCTTTCAGCATGTTGCCATGTATGAAACCACCGACTTTGGCAACCTGATGATCATTGACGGCTGCACCATGGTGAGTACCCGCGAGAATTTCTTTTACCATGAAATGATCGCCCACCCTGCGCTGTTCAGCCACCCGAATCCGAAAAACGTGGTGATCATCGGCGGCGGCGACTGCGGCACCCTGCGTGAAGTGCTTAAGCACGACAGCGTAGAGTCGGTCACGCAAATCGATATAGATCAAGTGGTTACCGAAATGTCGCTGAAGTATTTCCCTGAGCTGTGCACTTCAAACCAGGACCCACGCGCAACCTTGTTATTTGATGACGGCATCAAATACATGCGCGAAGCCGCGCCTGAGTCTATCGACGTAGTGATTGTTGACGGCACAGATCCGGTTGGCCCGGGTGAAGGCCTGTTCAACCACGCCTTCTACCAAAGTTGCTTGCAAGCCCTGCGCCCTGGCGGCGTGCTGGTACAGCAAAGCGAAAGCCCGCTAATGCATATGCCATTACTATTGGAAATGCGCGGTGCGATGAAGGAAGTGGGCTTTGGCGCCTTGCAAACCTTGCCATTCCCGCAGCCTATTTACCCGTCGGGTTTATGGTCTGTGACTCTGGCTCGTAAAGGCATGGGTTTCGACGGCTTCCGCGCCTGTGATCCACAAGCACTACAAACCGAATACTACACCCCGGGTATCCACCAGGGCGCCTTAAGCGAGCCGCCATTTATGGCAAGAGCCTTCGCAGGCGAAACAAAATAAAAAAAGGCGAGTTCAACTCGCCTTTTTTACCTCTGCAGCTAGCCCCTCGCCTTTGAATACGTATGCAATTTCTATGTGATCACCCTGGATTCACCTTACCCTAAGATTTCTCTTTAGGCGTTATGTATTACCAGGACAAGTCAATGCGAGTATTTATCCCTTTGCTTTTGGCATCGCCATTAGCGCTGGCAAAAACCGTGAGCGTCAGCTCTCCCGACGGCCAGATCCAAATTTCTTTAAGTGATGAAGGCGCCCCAAGTTACCAGGTGACGTTTGCCGGTAAGCCGGTGATTAACACATCCAAGCTCGGCTTTTACTTTAAGGACGCGGCACCGCTACGCGATGGCCTGGTGATCACCGAGACGCAAACTCAAAGCGTCGACCAAAGCTGGCAACAGCCCTGGGGCGAGCAACGCCTTATCCGTGACAATCACAACGAACTGGCGGTTACCTTCAGCGATGAAAGCGATGCCAGCCGCAACTACAGGGTGCGGGTGCGCGCCTTTAATGACGGTCTGGGCTTTCGTTATGAATTAGAAGGCAAAGAGCGCCCCGACTACCAGATCACCGATGAGCTCACCGAGTTTGCTCTGGCCGGACAAAACAACGAAGCGCTGTGGATCCCGGCCCGTGGCTGGAACCGTTACGAGTACGTCTATAAGCGCACCGACGCCAGCGAGGCAGCCCATGTTCATACGCCCTTTACCCTGAAAATGGGTAATGGCGTCCATATCAGTATTCACGAAGCCGCCCTAGTCGATTATGCCGGCATGACTCTGAACCAGCGTCGTCCGGGTATTTTTAAAGCCGATTTAACGCCTTGGTCTGACGGCATTGCGGTAAAAACCGAAAACGGTTTCACCACCCCCTGGCGTACCATTCAAATCGCCGATAAGGCCACCGGGCTACTTAACTCGCACCTGATCCTCAACCTCAATGAACCGAATAAACTCGGCGATGTATCCTGGGTGAAGCCGGGTAAATACGTGGGTATCTGGTGGGGCATGCATATCAATGAAAACACCTGGGGCAGCGGTGAAAAACACGGCGCCACCACAGAAAACACCATTGAATACCTGGACTTTGCCGCCAAATATGGCTTCGATGGCGTGCTCGTTGAAGGCTGGAACCAAGGCTGGGACGGCGACTGGTTCTTTAATGGCGATGTCTTTAGCTTTACCAAAAGCTATGATGATTTCGACCTGGCCGCCATCGCCAAACACGGTGAAAAGGTGGGTGCGAAACTGATCGGTCACCATGAAACCTCGGGCAATGTCAGCAACTATCGCAACCAGATGGAAGACGCCTTTAAGCTCTATCAGAAACATGGCGTAAGCCAGATCAAAACCGGCTATGTTGCCGATGGCGGCAATATCAAACGCATCGATGAGCAGGGTATCGCCCGCTACGAGTGGCACGACGGCCAGTTTATGGCTAACGAATACCTCTACAATATTGAACTGGCGGCCAAGTATCAGCTCAGCATCAATACCCATGAGCCGATCAAAGACACCGGCCTGCGCCGCACCTACCCGAACTGGATCACCCGTGAAGGCTCGCGTGGTCAGGAATTTAATGCCTGGGGCACACCGCCGAACCCACCGGCGCATACGCCAATGCTGGCCTACACCCGCATGCTGGCGGGGCCAATGGACTTCACTCCGGGGATCTTCGATATGGGCTTTAACGGCCTAGGCGCGGATACCAACCGCCCGCAAACCACCCTGGCGAAACAGCTGGCGCTCTATGTGGTGCTCTACAGCCCGGTGCAAATGGCGGCGGATTTACCCCGTAACTACCTGGCCAAGCCGGATGCCTTCCAGTTTATCCAGGATGTGCCCACCGATTGGGAGCGAAGCCAGGCCATTGCCGGTGAAATGGGCGAGTATGTTGTTTTTGCCCGTAAGGAGCGCAAGCGCGATCACTACAGTGGTAACGACTGGTATCTGGGCGCCATTACCGATGGTGAAGCCCGCAAGGTCGATATCAAGCTCGACTTTTTAGAGCCGGGTAAACACTTTGAGGCGCAGATCTATGCCGATGGCGAGGATGCCGAATGGGTGAATAACCCCTACAGCATGGCTATCAGCAAGCAGGTGGTCACCCGCAAGGACCAGCTTACGCTTAAGCTGGCGCCCAGCGGCGGTACGGCGATTCGCTTTAAGGCCCTGGACTAACAATGAACGAAAAAGCCACCTACTCGGTGGCTTTTTTTTGGCTGCGCTCAAGCAATAAATACTCGGTGCGTTTAATCTCGCGAATAATGGAGTTGCGGTTCATTTCCATAAAGATCCATAGCTTCACCGCAATCTGCACCATAAGGCCGACGATAAACCACACCGCCCAAAAAATCTGGGCACCGACCTCGGTGGCGATGTAAAAGCGATAGCCGCAATAAATAAAGGCCGCCGTGGCAATCAAGGCCAACAGAGTTGAAAACCACACCCAGAAGCGCATGGAGCCCTGATAGGTTTGCCCCAAGCGGGCAAATAAGCCCTCATCCCGGCTTAAAATACCGTCTAATTGCTGGCGCTCCTGCGCCAACTCCGACTTAATTTGCTGCTCTAGATTCATGCTCGCTTCCTCTTTCGTCTTGGGCCCATTGGCTTAACTTCTGTCTGGCACTGTGTAAGCGCGATTTAATTGTGCCAAGGGGTGTATCTAGTACCCTGGCGATATCCGCTATGGGCAACTCTTCTAAATAAAACAAATACACACTATGGCGCTCCACGCCCGGCAGTTGGGCTATCAGGGCGAGTAAGTCTATATGCCGCTCTACCTTGGCCGTATCCCCGCATTGTTGCTGCGGTGGCTCGGCCACCAGCAGCTCTTTTTGCCGACGTCGCGTTAGGTCGATAAAGCGCCGATACACGGCGCGAAACAACCAGGCTTTAAAGGCACTGGGCTCGAGTAAAGCGCGAATATCTTTGGCCACCTTGCTCCATACCTCCTGAGTGAGATCCGCCGCCTCCTGCTCACACTGGCAGAGCTTAAAGGCAAAGCGGTAACTGCCCTGATAGTGGCGCTCACACAAGGCCGAGAAGGCGCTCGCGTCCCCTTTTTGTGCGGCCAGAACCAATAACGCCGTGGTGGTTTCTGTCATAGTGAAAATCAAATCTTTATTACAAGACGCAGTAGCAAGCAAAAAGGTTGGCAACCAAGGTAATTAATTTATACCAATTCTGTTAAGTATGTGATCAGATATAGCGCTGGATAAATGAGGTGATAACAAGGCGGAATTTTTCTTATGTAGCTATTCTACATAGAAAAATTCCAACGCGGTTAGCACGATATTTAGCCCGCTAGAATGATTAGCTATTTAAGTGAATTGGTATTATGGTCGCCGTCAAAGTATAGCTGCTAGATAGCTGCTAGTATGGTGCAAAATTGAAGCAAATTAATTGATTTTAGGTGTGTTTATGCGGTTATTCTCGCTGCTGTTATTACTCTTTTGCGGACTTGCCTATGGCCAACAAGGCGCGTATTCCATCCCCCGCAGCCAGGTCATCGAATTAACGGATCACCATAGCCAGCATACCTACCCTCTGTATATTAAGCTGCCTGCTTCCTATGCTAAAAACCCAAGTAAACACTACCCGGTTATTTACCTCACCGACGGCCATTACAGTTTTCAACTGGTCTCCGGGGCCACTCGCTTCCCGATGAATTCAGGGGCCATGCCCGAGGCCATTTTAGTTGCCATTGGTTACGCTCAAGGCGACAAGGGCCAGAGCAGCCGCGTTCGTGATTACACCCCAACCAAAGAATCGAGCTGGAAGCTGGCCACCGGCGAAGCAGCGAAACATGCGCGCTTTATTCGCGAACAGGTATTTACCCATATACAAAAAAATTACCGCGCTCTGGCAACGCAGCGCACCTATATGGGGAATTCTTTAGGTGGACTGTTCGGCGCCTATTTACTGCTGCAAGAACCGGATATGTTCAGCACCTATATTCTGGGCAGCCCATCGGTGTGGTTTGATAACCAGTCTATTCTGGCTTTAGAGCTAAAGCCCAGTAAGGCAGCGCCCAAAGTCTATATAGGTGTGGGTAGTTTAGAAACCCCAGCGCATGGCGAGGGGCAGGATATGGTGGCCGGCGCACAGGCCCTGTTTGATAAGCTGCGCAGCCTGCCGGCGAGTCACAGCCAAATCAAACTGAGGATTATAGAGGAGGCTCGTCATGCCACCGCCTTCCCAAGCACCTCAATCCAAGGCTTGGATTGGCTGCTCAAGGAAGGTGAGTAATACCAATTACGGCCACTTTACCTCGGCGGCAAGAACGCGTACCGGGGCAATATAGTGAATAATATCGCCGCCCTGAATGGCGTAATCCAGCGGTGGGTTGAGATCCATATCCAGGGCGCTGCGATTATGGGCAATGCCTAAAATGGTGGCGTCATACTGGCGCTTAAAGAGCTCAAAAATATCCGCATAGGTGAAGCGACTGACTTCGTTTGGGATCACCATGGAGAAATGCGTGTCACCATGGAGACTCGACATAATTTCCTGCTGCACTCGACTGGCACCTGGGTCTTCCATCGAGCGAACCAGCACCTCGGCGGTACGGTTAGAGCTGCATTCAACGTTGGCACAGTGCTCGCTCAGCATTTGCGCCTTACTTTCATCATCGAAATAAGCACAGATATGGGCGCTTTCCTTCACTAACTTGCTGATCTTCAGCGCCGTGGTGAAGCTTTGGTTATCGTCCGCCCCTTCCACTATGATGCGATCGGCGGTACTGATACCAACACGCTTGAGTTGCTCTTCATCGGTATAGCTGCTCAGTTTTACAAAGCTGACATTGGGCTCAGAAAAGAAAGGGTGCTCTATATCATCGGTCACCGCCAGCACTATGTCTCTGCGCACCCGTTTGTCATCGGCAAGAATGTAGCGCACCATTTTGCGAGTGCGCACTGGGTGCCAACCGAAAATAATGATGTGGTTAGCAAAATGCGTTACGTCTTTTTCACCTGTCATAGCACGCCTTATTATATGTGTAATGGTTTGTCCGGCCTTACCCAGCAGCATACCGAATAATGCCAAACCGAAAGGAATTTGCACCAGGGCCACCAGCAGGCGCCCCAGATCTGAGCCTGGGCTTAAATCGCCATACCCCACGGTTGAAGTGGTGACCACGTAATAATAAAAAAACGTGTTTGGCGCCAGCAGCGCCTGCTCACCGGCGGCCGCCAGCAGCAGCCAGGTTATCCCCATATGCGCTAAAATTGCGAGTACCACCGCCTGCCAACTGAGCTGGTCGATATGGCTGCGAATGGTGAGCAAAAGGCGCTTAATCAATATCGGCATAATTCGCCTTATCCCTAACTATTTGGGCGCCTTAGGCGCCCAATTTCTTGTAATATTTCAGCATTCTAGCTTTTCTTGGTCGCTAATGCCTCAGCAATATACTGGTCAATTTGCTGCTCTAGTACATTAAGTGGAATAGAACCATGACGCAAGACCTGATAGTGGAACTCGCGCACGTCAAAGTCATGACCCAGGGCTTTTTCCGCCTTGGCACGTAAGCGCTTAATGGTCAGCTCGCCAATTTTGTACGACAGTGCCTGAGCCGGCCAGGAGATATAGCGATCCGTTTCCGTTTTCACATTATGCAGTGATAATGCTGTGTTTTCGCTCATAAAATCCAGCGCCTGCTGGCGCGACCAACCGAACATATGCATGCCGGTATCCACCACTAAACGCGCCGCACGCCACATTTCATAGGTGAGGCGACCAAAGTCGCTATAAGGGTCTTGATAGAAGCCCGCTTCAATACCCAAGTATTCACTGTACAAACCCCAGCCTTCACCAAAGGCCGAAAGATAGGCATTACGGCGATAGCTTGGCAGGTAATCCAGCTCGGCATTAAGGGAAATTTGCAGGTGATGACCCGGTACCGCTTCGTGCAAGGTCAGTGCTTCCAACACATACAAGGGGCGCTTATCCAGAGCATAGGTATTGACCCAGTAGAAGCCTGCTTCGTCATCACGGCTGGAGCCCGAGTAGCGGCCCGTGGTGTATTTAGGGGCTATGTTGGCGGGAACCGGCGCAACACCATAAGGCTTACGAGGCAACTCCTTAAACAATTTTGGCAACTGAGCGTCCATCTTTTTGGCGATATAAGACGCTTCCTTCAGCAACTCTTCCGGGGTGGTGGCGTAAAACTGCGGATCGGTACGCAAGAACTCAACAAAGTCGGCAAAACTGCCTTCAAAGCCAAGCTCATCGATGATCGCCTGCATCTCACCACGGATGCGTTTTACTTCCTGCAAACCCAGTTCATGGATTTCCTTTGGCGTCATCTCGGTGGTGGTGTAATGCTTGGCGCGATTGGCATAAAAGGCCTCGCCGTTAGGCACATTCGAGATGCCTATGGTATCGCGGGCACCGGGGCGATAGGTGTTAACGAAAAAGTCGTAGTAGTTTTGATACGCTGGCAACACCTGCTTGCCGATCACTTCCTTGGCCTGACTTTGTAGCAGGGCAAATTCATCATCGCTGATACCGGCGGTATTTTGCTTAAAAGGCCCATAAAACTCGGATTCGGTAACATCAGTCACCAAAAAGGCGCTGATGGACTCTTCATAACCGGCGAGTACCGCCTTAGGTTGAGTCAGACCGGTTTCCAGGCCCTTGTTCATCCAATAAATATTCTGCTCGAAGAAACGCGGCACCTGGCTTAAGCGCTTAAGGTAGGTTTCAAAACCAGCTTTTGAGCTGTAATCGCCACGGGCAACCATAAAGGACAGCGACGAGTGAAAGCCGTACTCTGAGGTCAGCGGCATATAATGGGTATTAAAGCGATACTCATCCAGCTGGTTCTGCACCTGAGCGCGGATAATCTGTAGATTGATCTTGTTCTCGCCGCTGAGTGCCTCGCTATCTATGGCATCAAGCTGGGCAAGCAAGGCCTGGCGTTGCTCGTACTGCGCCTTGAGGTACTCGGGGCTGAGGTTGGCCAGCAGATAACCGTCCACCTCTTGCCGGTAAGGATTCACACTTTCGCGATATTTGACGATTTGCTCGGCGACCTGGGTAAAGGTCTCATCCTGGTTCAGGGGCGCGGTTTTGCTGGGCGCCGCACAGGCACTAACGCCCAATACCAAGGCAGTGGCCAGGGCCAATGTTTTCAACTTAAAGGGAGACTGCATATTTCTGTTCTCGTTATTGCAATGCACTATGATGCCCTACTCTAGCCCAGCGGCTATGTGTGTCAAAGTCGATGCGACCAAATCTCCCTTCTTTTGTTCGCCTCGCTGTTTTGTGCCCTGCCGTTATAGGCATTAGGCAAAATCAGAGCGAGCGTAAAAATGGCTTAATCCTTGAGCTGTTACGGGCCCTCAAGTACACTATGGCCAAATTCCCTCTAGGCTTGAATTACCATGAAAGAAGCTGAGCAAAAAACCACGCATTTTGGTTATAAAACGGTCGCGGCAAACGAAAAAGCGGCTCATGTTGCCGATGTTTTCCACTCGGTCGCAGCTAAATACGATTTAATGAATGATTTGCTCTCTTTTGGCATTCATCGTCTATGGAAACGCGTAACCATAGCCAGCTCGGGCGCCCGCAAAGGCCAAACAATTCTTGACTTAGCCGGTGGTACCGGCGACCTGACCGCTAAATTCAGCCAGCTGGTTGGCGATACCGGCCGCGTGATCTTGGGCGATATCAATGATTCGATGCTCAAGGTAGGTCGTGACAAATTGCGCGACCGTGGCCTGGTCAGCAATATCGAATATGTACAGATGAACGCCGAAGAGCTGCCGTTTCCGGACAACAGCATAGACGTGATCACCATCGCCTTTGGTCTACGTAACGTGACCGACCAAAGCAAGGCTTTGGCTTCCATGTATCGCGTGCTTAAGCCAGGCGGTCGTCTGCTGGTGTTGGAATTCTCCAAGCCTGAGCATGAAGTACTGACTAAGCTTTATGATATCTATTCCTTCAATATTCTGCCTAAGGTGGGCCAGGTAGTGCTCAATGACAGCGAGTCTTACAAATACCTTGCCGAGTCTATTCGTATGCACCCGGATCAAGAAACATTAGAGGGCATGATGAAAGACGTGGGCTTTGAGCAGACCAGCTATCAGAATATGAGCGGCGGTATCGTTGCCCTGCATCGCGGCTTTAAGTTTTAAGGAGCGGCCATGCTCGGGCATTTTGCTATCGCCGCCATAGAAACTCTCGCCAACAGGCTAATCTCCCTCGACCCCCAGGTGCAGGCCCGTCTTGCCAAGGTACAGGGGCAAAGCCTTGTGGTACATGTGCGCGACTGGCAGCAATTTATCAGCGTCGTCTACGCCAGCGAAGGCCTGATGCTGCAAGTGCACGATGCACAGCCCGAGTACAGTGATTGCTTTATCAGTGCCGATACCGACACCCTGATGAAGCTTAAAGAGCCATCGCGCCTGACCCAGCTTATCCGCCAGCATAAACTCGATATCGACGGCGATATTCATCTTGCCCAGGCCTTTAGTCAGGCCTTTAGCGAGCTCGATATCGACTGGCCGGAACATTGGTCGCAATATATCGGCGATGCGCCAGCGCAGTTATTATGGCAAGCTGTCAGCCAAGGCAAAGCCCGGGCGTTAGAAGCACAAGGCAAGCTGGATCATATACTGCTGACGCTGTTACAAGACGAGCTTAAAGTAAGCATTCACCCGCTGGAACTGACCCAATTCACCCGTCAGAATCGCCAATTAAAGAGCGATGTCCAACAGCTGGAACAGCGCCTAGATAAACTATTGGCGCAAATGCCAATGCAGCAAACAAGAGGTTAATTGTGGCCGTAGCGCGACTGTATTTCATCACCAAAACCTTATTGCAATACGGCATTGATGAGCTGCTGCCGCGCCATAAACTGCCCTGGTTTGCCAAACTGGCCAGAAGCAGCGCCTTTTGGTTACGCAACCGCCATCGCGACAAACCCGCAGGCATGCGCCTGCGCCTGGCCCTGCAAACCCTAGGGCCGGTGTGGATTAAATTTGGACAAATGCTGTCTACCCGCCGCGACCTCTTGCCTCCTGAGATCGCCAACGAACTGGCGCTGCTGCAAGACCAGGTGCCGCCGTTTAGCGGCGACCTGGCGCAGAAAATTATCGAACAGGCGTTAGAAATCGACGATATCAGCGCCGTTTTCAGCGAATTCGACACCACCCCATTAGCCTCTGCCTCCATCGCTCAGGTACATACCGCCAAGCTGGCCGATGGCAGCGGCGAGCATCAGGAAGTGGTGGTTAAGGTCATTCGCCCCGATATCAAAAAGCAGATCGATGCCGACCTCACCCTGATGCAACAATGCGCCAAGGTGGTGGCCAAACTACTGCGCGAGGGCCGTCGTTTACGCCCGGTTGAAGTGGTCAAAGAGTATAAGAAAACCCTGCTCGATGAGCTGGATTTAATGCGTGAGGGCGCCAATGCCATTGTGCTCAGACGCAACTTTGAAGGTTCTGAATCCCTCTACATTCCCTATGTGTACAGCGATTACAGCCGCAGCAATGTGCTGGTGATGGAGCGCATTTACGGTATTCCTGTCTCCGACACCGATGCCCTGCTAAAGCAAGGTACCAATATGAAGTTGCTGGCCGAACGCGGCGTTGAGGTCTTCTTTACTCAGGTATTCCGCGACAGCTTCTTCCATGCCGATATGCACCCAGGCAATATTTTTGTCTCTCACGAGAACCCGCACAACCCGCAGTATATAGGCATAGACTGCGGCATTGTCGGCACCCTGAATAAAGACGATAAACGCTACCTGGCTGAGAACTTTATCGCCTTTTTTAACCGCGATTACCGCAAGGTGGCGGAGCTGCATGTGGACTCGGGCTGGGTGCCTGCCGATACCAGCATAGAAGAATTCGAATTTGCTATTCGTACCGTGTGTGAGCCGATTTTTAATAAGCCGCTGGCGGAGATCTCCTTCGGCCATGTGCTCGTTAACCTGTTCAATACGGCACGACGTTTTAATATGGAAGTGCAGCCGCAACTGGTGTTACTGCAAAAAACCTTGCTCTATGTTGAAGGCCTGGGTCGCCAGCTCTACCCGCAGCTGGACCTGTGGCAAACGGCGAAACCTTTCTTGGAAGATTGGGTCAAACAACAAGTAGGTCCTTGGGCCGTGGCCAAGCAAATGTATGCTAATTTGCCATTTTGGGCGGAAAAGATGCCCGAGATCCCGGATTTGCTCTATCACGCTCTGAAGCGCCAGCATCTGCAGCCGCCACCCCAGGCCAATAACCACAAACCCGTGCTGCTTACCTTAATTGGTTGCAGTGCCTTGATAGTCAGTAGTATTTTGGTCATCAACCACTGGTATACTGGGGCCGCACTTAGCGCCACCTTGGGAGCAGGCCTTTGTTGGCTGGGTTGGCGAAAGGGATAGGGTCTCCCCCGTAAAGATTTATACTATTAGCTCGACGTAGTACAAGGTATACTCGTCGAACAATTATCCGCATATTGGAGTACATAATATGGGCATTGGTAACGTCGGCTGGGTACAGCTACTTATCGTTTTAGCGATCATTGTATTGCTATTCGGCACCAAAAAACTACGTAACATCGGCAGCGATCTAGGCAGTGCGGTGAAAGGCTTTAAGAAGGCCGTAAAAGACGAAGATAAAACCGAAACGACCACTCAAGAAAAGATCAGCGAGCAAGATAACGCGACCAACCCGGCCGCCGATAAAACCGCTGCGCAAGATAAAGACAAGGTATAAGCGCCGATGGGCATGTGGGAATTGCTGGTTGTGGCCATAGTTGGCCTGATCGTATTGGGCCCCGAGCGTTTGCCGGTGGCCATACGTACCGTCAGCACCTGGATACGCAAAATCAAAACCATGGCTAATCATATTTCCGCCGAAGTCAGTGAAGAGCTGCGCGTGCATGAGCTACATCAGAACCTCAAAAAAGCCGAGCAGCAAAATATGAGCGATATTTCCCCGGAACTGCAAGAATCGGTGGCGCAATTACAGCGCGCCGCACAGTCGGTCACACGCAGCTATGAGAATACGGATAGCACGGCAACAAGCGTCCAGAATAAAGAGCAAGCGGGCATAACGTCCGAGCCTACCACAGACACCAGCAACGACCTGCAAAGCACAAAGAAAAATCATGACTGAACCCGCGCAATCCGGCTTTATTTCGCACTTACTTGAACTGCGTAACACCTTGTTGCGCTCTGTGATTGCGGTATTGGTGATCTTTATTGGCCTGGCTTATTTCGCCAATGATATTTACTCCTTCGTCGCCAACCCCTTGGTAGAAAATCTGCCGGAAAACAGCCAGATGATCGCCACAGATGTGACGGCCCCCCTGTTTACGCCCTTTAAATTGACCTTGTTTGTCGCGCTTTTTGCCGCCATTCCCTTTATTTTGCACCAAATCTGGTCCTTTATAGCGCCCGGCTTATACGCCCATGAAAAGCGTATGCTGATCCCCGTGCTGCTCTCAAGCATAGTGCTGTTTTACGGCGGTATCGCCTTTTGTTATTTTGTCGTGCTGCCGATTATCCTCAGCTTTTTCACCGGCATTGGCCCCGAGGTCATGACCCTGACGCCAGATATCAGCAGCTACTTAGGCTTTGTACTTAAGTTGTTTTTGGCCTTTGGCATCGCCTTTGAAATTCCCGTCGCCATCATGTTGTTATGCTGGAGCGGCGTCACCTCGACCACCAGCCTTAAAGAAAAGCGCCCTTATATAGTGGTCGGTGCCTTTGTACTGGCGATGTTTCTAACGCCACCGGATGTGCTATCACAAACCTTGCTTGCCTTGCCCATGCTGTTATTATTTGAGCTTGGCCTTATTTTGGCTGCATTTTACAGCGCGAAACCGTCATCGGAAGAATCACAGGAAGAAAAGCAATGAAAAAATACCTCGTGCCCGCCTCGCTAGCATTACTAGCCACCCTAAGCACCACGGCTCAGGCCGATGATGGTGTAAATATTCAGGCCTTAAAAGCGTGTAGCTTTATCGAAAACGATTTTCGTCGCCTTTTATGTTACGACAACATTATGGCCGGCAAGCCAATCGACAGCATGCCTGCCAATGTGCCAGCCAATGTGCCTGCTAACAAGGCTGGTAAGTCACAAGGCAAAGGCGCAGAGGCTTCTGCCGCGGCTGCAGGCAATGCCAATGCCAATGCAAACGCCGCCAACAAGGGCAAAAAAGACAAGGGTGATTTTGGCTTAGAGCACAAACAGCGCAATGAAGAAAATGGTGATGAACTTGTAGCCAAGGTCAGCAGCATTAAAGAAGCGCCATACGGTGAGCTTATCATTACCCTGGACAACGGTCAGCGCTGGCGCCAGGTTGGCACTGAATCATTCCGTATCAGTAAAAACGATACCGTAGTGATCAGTCGCGCCATGTTCAATTCCTTCTTGTTGAAAAAACAAGGCAGCAATAAAAGTATCCGCGTAAAACGCACCGACTAATATGATCGACGCCGGCGTTAACCTCAGCAGCAGTCAATTTCGCCATGACTTTGATGCCGTTGTTGCCCGCGCTCGCGAGGCCGGCGTTCAATCCATGATGGTGATCGGCTGCGATGAAGCCGACAGCCGAGAAGCGCTGGCTCTGGCGCAGCAATTTAACCTTTATAGTTGCGCCGGCATTCACCCCCATAATGCCAAGGATGCCACGGACGATTTCGCCGCCAATCTCAGCGCCATGGCCCAGGCCAAGGAAGTGATTGCCATAGGCGAATGCGGCCTTGACTATAACCGTGACTTTTCACCCCGCCCCCAGCAAAGAAAAATATTTGCCAGTCAGTTAGCACTTGCTAACGAGCTCAATATGCCGGTGTATTTACACGAGCGTGATGCCCATGACGATATGCTTGCCATGCTGCGTGAGTATCAACCCCACGGGGTATTGCACTGCTTTACCGGCAACCGCCAGCAGGCACAAAATTATTTAGACCTGGGCCTGTATCTGGGCATTACCGGCTGGGTATGCGACGAGCGCCGTAGCGGCGAGCTTAACGATGCGCTCAATGTTATTCCCATGGATAAGCTGCTTGTGGAAACCGACGCCCCCTATTTATTGCCGCGCACCATTCGCCCTAAGCCTAAATCACGCCGCTGCGAACCGGCTCATCTGCCCTATGTAGTTGCGCATCTAAGCGAACATTATGGGGTACCGGAAGAACAAATAAGCGCCCTCAGCATCGCCAACTTCAACACCCTGTTTGCCCTCGACCGCTAAAAACAAACGCGCTGATAACTATGCGCGACATCAACAAATTATCTCATTGCCAGAGCATCCCCTTGGATTAGCTGGTAAAATGGCCAACTATACTGCGCGGCATCGCCTTGCCGGCTTACACTCAATGTACAGGAGAGCACCATGCCTCAATCAGGACTCGATTTATTTCCTTACACCCGTATGCGCCGTTTGCGCAAAAACGACTTTTCACGCCGTTTGACCCAAGAGCATGAGCTTAGCGTCAATGATCTGATCTACCCCGTTTTTGTGTTGGAAGGAAAAAACCGTCGCGAAGCGGTAGAGTCAATGCCGGGCGTTGAGCGCCTGTCTATCGATCTTCTGGTTGAAGAAGCCAAAGAATTGGCAGCCCTTGGTGTGCCTGCCATTGCCTTGTTCCCGGTGACGCCTGGCGATAAAAAGTCGCTGCACGCGGAAGAAGCCTACAACCCGGAAGGTCTGGCCCAACGTACGGTGCGCGCCCTTAAAGAAGCGGTACCTGAGCTTGGCGTTATCACAGATGTGGCATTAGATCCCTTCACGGTACATGGTCAGGACGGCATCATTGATGACAACGGCTATGTGATCAACGACGTGACCACGGAAATCCTGGTGAAGCAGGCGCTGTCTCATGCCGAGGCTGGTGCCGATGTGGTGGCCCCATCGGATATGATGGACGGTCGTATCGCCGCCATTCGTGAAGCCCTGGAAGAACATGGTTTTATCCATACGCAAATCATGGCCTACTCGGCCAAGTATGCGTCCAGCTACTATGGCCCGTTCCGCGATGCGGTGGGCTCTGCGGGTAACCTTAAGGGTGCGGATAAGAAAACCTATCAGATGAACCCGGCCAACTCGGACGAAGCCTTGCGTGAAGTGGCTTTGGACCTGCAAGAAGGCGCCGACATGGTGATGGTAAAGCCGGGCATGCCGTATCTGGATATTGTCCGTCGCGTAAAGGACGAATTTGCGGTACCTACCTTTGCCTATCAGGTAAGCGGCGAATACGCCATGCATATGGCCGCCATTAACAACGGCTGGTTAAACGAGCGTGACACCATAATGGAATCCCTGCTGGCCTTTAAACGTGCTGGTGCCGACGGCATTCTTACCTACTTCGCCAAACAAGCCGCTGTTTGGCTTAACGAGAAATAATTGCTTAGAGGACGGTAACTTAGATTATCGTCCTTTTATTAGGGTCTGTTTATCTTTGCGGTTTACTTTATGTTCAATCTAAACGCATTCTGATCACGACGCTCGTTATGATGCATAGTCATTCTATGTTCATAGCGAGTAACACAGAGCAGGATGCGTTTAGATGAACCCGTAGGGCAGCGCTTGTAGCGCATTTCTACTGTGTTGTTACATGTTCATGTAGAATAACTACACCACACATGTGCCGCCTTGTATAAATCCGCTACAAACTGCTGCAGAAACAAACAACAAAGGTCAACAGACCCTAAAATCATCACATTTAGGTTAAATTATTGACACCTAAGTGTAACCTCTCCCCCGTAAACTATGTACCCCTTTAAGGGTTAATCTAACTAGAAACACGGGATTCATACCATGAAAAACACCTTTACACCGATAGCACTGGCGGTTGCCAGCGCCTTTGTGTCGCTCTCGGCACAAGCGGATATTTTTATCTCCGAATACGTTGAAGGCAGCAGCAATAACAAGGCCATCGAGCTTTACAACCCGACCGACAGCGAAATCGATTTAAGCCAGTACCAGTTAGCCTTTTATTTTAACGGCAGCAGCAGCGCCGGCTTAACCCTACCGCTGACGGGCACCTTGGCGCCGCAAGGCGTGTATGTTGCCGCTCATAGTCTGGCGGCGGCAGAGATACTTGCAACCGCTGCTTTAACCAATGGCAGCGGCTGGTTTAACGGTGATGATGCCATAGTACTGAGCAAGCAAGGCGAGGTTATCGACAGCATGGGTCAGGTGGGTATGGACCCAGGCTCAAGCTGGGGTGCTGGCACAAGTACAACGCAAAACAATACCCTGCGCCGCATCGATGGCACACCGGCACGCACGGATATCACCTCAGCTTATGATCCAAGCGCTTATTTTAGCGGCGCCGGCAATGATAACTTTAGCGATCTCGGTCAGTATCTGGGCACTAACCCCCCGGTTGAGCCAGAGCCTGAACCAGAGCCGGATTTCAGCCTCACCTGTGCCGATACCGCCACGGCCATCCACAGCATTCAGGGTAATGGTGCGGTCAGCCCCATGGCCGGTGAGCAGGTGGTGGTTGAGGCCGTGGTCAGTGCCGACTTCCAAAACAGCAATGAGCTGAGTGGCTTCTTCTTATCTTCACTGCAAAGCGATAACGACCCAAGCACTTCGGAAGGTATCTTCGTATATCACAGAAATAATGACGTGAATGTCGGTGAGCGAGTACGCCTAATCGCCACGGTAGCCGAATACTATGGCGCTACCCAGCTTAAAGATGTAACCGCCCTGGTCGATTGTGGCACAGCCGCAGTGAGTGCCGCACCATTGACCCTGCCGGTAGCGGATGTAAACGACCTGGAAGCCTATGAAGGCATGTTGGTGACTCTTGCCCAGCCTATGTATGTGGTCGATAACTACAACCTGGCGCGCTACGGCGAAGTAGGCCTGGCAAGCGAGCGTTTGTATCAAGGCACTCAGGTTGCCCTGCCCGGCGCTGCCGCCAATGCGGTAGAAGCCGATAACCTGTTAAAGCAATTACTGCTTGATGATGGCTCAACCCGTCAAAACCCAGCTCACATAGCCTACCCGGCGCCGGGTCTTGATGCCTATAACACGCTGCGCCTGGGCGACACGGTCAGCGGCCTGACCGGGGTACTGGGATATGGTTTTGATCGTTACCGTCTGCACCCAAGCACGGCACCTCAGTTTGTTGCCGCCAATCCACGTACTCAAGCACCTCAGCTTTTGGCCGAGGGCGATATCAAGGTGGCCAGCTTTAACGTTTTAAATTACTTCAATGGTGATGGTCAGCAAGGTGGCTTCCCCACCGCTCGCGGCGCCGACAGCCTGGAAGAATTTATTCGCCAGGAGCAGAAACTGGTCAGCGCCATCACCGCCATGAACGCGGATATTATCGGCCTGATGGAAATCGAAAACGATGGCTTTGGTGACTTCAGTGCCCTGAGCTCTTTGGTTAACGCCCTGAATGCGGCCAGCAGCGAGGGCGAATATGCCTTTGTCGATTTTGGTGTCGACCAAGTCGGTAGCGATGCCATCACCACGGCGCTGATTTATCGCAAGGACAAGGTAGAGGAAAATGGCCTTGCCGCCATTAACGACCAGGGTGCATTTGCCTACGGCAACCGCGCCGCCATAGCGCAAACATTTAAAGATATTGCCACCGATGAGGTGCTGACCGTTGCCGTTGCGCATCTTAAGTCAAAAGGCGGCTGTGGCAACGCTCAAGGTCTGGATGCAGATCAAAATGACGGCCAGGCCTGCTTTAACGCCACCCGAGTGGCCGGCGCCAATGAATTTGCCAGCTGGCTTGCTAATCACCCGACCGGTGTTGAAGACGAGGACATCATACTGGTAGGTGATATTAATGCCTACGCCATGGAAGAGCCGATGCAAGCCTTTGCTGACGCCGGTTTTGCTAACGTGCTACCGACTCTGGACGGTGATAACCTGAGCTACTCCTATAACTTCCAAGGCCGCATGGGTAGTCTGGATCATGCCCTCGCATCACCCAGTCTGATGGCCAAGGTGGTCGCAGCAACGGATTGGCATATCAACGCCGATGAACCGCGCGTGCTGGATTACAATCTGGAATTTAAAACACAAGAGCAACAAGCCAGCTGGTACGCTGACCATACGTATCGCGCTTCGGATCACGACCCTGTGATTGTCGCCATTAAGGCAGAGCCAAAGCCAAGCGAAGAACTCAGCGGCGAATTCACCGCCATCAGCGGCTCGTTCCAACCGAAAAACTTCACCATAGAGCTACCCAGCGATTTCGATTACCTGGATATCGAACTGGTAGGCGGCTGGGGTGAAGCGGATCTCTTTGTCAGCAGGCAACGCCGCGGCACGAATAAACACGCCGATTGCGCCTCGCGCAACAGCGGCTCAGAAGAGCTTTGCCAGTTCACTAACCCAAAAGCGGGCAAATGGAAGGTACGTGTTCAGGGCAACCAGCCTTACGGTGAAGTAACCCTGCGTTACCGCGCCACCAAGTACTAATCGAACGAAAACGCTTATTACTAAAAAGGGCAGATAGTGTATCTGCCCTTTTTGTTGGGAATGTTTAATGGCAATTCGTGCCATAGTTTGTTGTCAGGTCAATGGCTGTTAGATTTGAATTAACGCCTCAAACACCGGCGTAGCTTTGCTGCGTCCGAGTGCTTTGACTTGTTATATTTTTATTGCACATTTAATTACACCTTTTTTTACAATAACCTCTTTTTCTGTGTCGTTTTTATCGTAATAAAGAATGTCTTTCCTTTTTATGCTCGACTTAACAACAATTCCACTTGGCTTATGACTATAGGTGGTCTTGGCAAACTCGGTAGCTTTATCTTTACAAGTAGTCCAAGACTGATAATAATCTTTTCCCTCATGCTCTAATGGGTCTAATCCCCTATATATCGTTTGAATATCATTTAGAGCGTCTTTGTCGTTGCTGTGTTGAGGAACATCAGACTCTAATATCGTTATTTCTGGAGCGCCCCATTCAGCTTGCTTTCGTTTAAAAAGCTCGAATACTCCGCCTTCATAGAATCTTTTTAAATTGTTATAAAGCTCATAAGAAAAATTAAACAGCTCAGTATCTGTACTTATGTTTGGGTATTTGCTTTGCCAGAAATTATTAAATTCAGAGTGATCTCCAACTTTTTTACTTGTATTGAAATGTTTAACAATTTCGTTAAATACTGTAGCTTGTTCGCCAAACTTATTTAATAAGTCGGTATAGTATCTTTCAGAGTCAATACGCATACACTCAAGCTTTTCCCTTACTTCTTTCTCGAACATTTAGAGCATCTCTCTAGAAAATATAACAGTGTATTAGTGCGAATTCCCGGTTAAGGAAGTTATCCACAACCCAGGTTTTTCACGCTAACTAAAATTTTATTTAATAATACCAAAAAGTTACCAGTCATTTTGATTACAGGCAATAACAGGTGCACAGTTTAAAACCGAGCCTCCATTTATAGTCTTATAATTCTTAAATCTAGCTCGACTACCACAGGTATCGCTTTCCCGTTTTGATTCGCGCTGGAGAAATCGGCTTTTGTTGTGGAGTGTGCTTGAAACAACGAGATAGGGATATCGAGTTAGGTTTACCGAGTCAGGACGACTCGTTAAACCGTGTTGAAAGCTAAGCGGAACGCTTAACAAAAACCTGAGTTCGAAAGCATTAGCGAATCACGGGCGCCTTGGGGTTCCAAGGGGCGGTTGGCGTAAACCGCCCTTTGGTTGTCGTCGCCAACGCGACAAGATTTAATTTGAAAAGCATTACTAGCAATTCATCATGAAGCTTGATTGCCGTCCCCGGCCTTTCGCTAGCTCAAGGCGTTCGCTTGCTAAAAATAGTTCACCGGACTATTTTCTTAACGCGCTCACCCAACGCGACAAAATCTATCAGTAACTTCCTTTGTCGGCGCAAAGCACCGACCTACATGACCGCGATAGTCAGCGCAGTACAAGACCGCCGTTGTCGGCGGCCCGAAAAAAACTAATGGTGATGACCACCCTTTAGCGCCTGACCATCACTGCTGTAAAAGCCCGAGGCACCATGCTCGATAAAACCCTGATTAATCATTTTCGCCAGGAAAGGGTCTTGCTCGTTGTCGCCAACATCCGCATAGTCGGTGCTCTGGTAACTATCCCAAAGTGCGAACTGGCGCTCAACCGCTTGTGGGTTAAGCTCATAACCCTGCAGCTTTAAGCTGTTTACTTGCTGCCACTGACCTTGGTCGTCCTGCTGACTTAGGGTCATGTTTTTTACCAGCTTAAGCTCGGGTAGCCAGGTAATGGCCAGCTTTTGCTGTTTATTGCCATGCTCATAGAATTCTTCACGTTCGCAGCCCTGCCCCTCAGAGCGCAGCGGTTGCTCCAGTAAGGCATTGCTTACTAACTGATATTTTTGGGCCCACTCAATTTTTTGACCCTGACTTTTAAGCTCGCCGGGCTGGTACTCAATACCTCTTTGGTATTGCTCAAAATAGCGTATTGGACGTAGCTGACCTGCGCTTAAACGTTGCCATTTTTCAACAAGGCCCTGAGCCATCGCCTGATGGGCAACTTCCTGATGCAAACGCCACAGGTTAAAGTCTTTACCGTCCTGCTTGCCCTGTTGTTGCTGATAGCTGGCTTTAAGCACGTCGGCATTGGCATCACATTGTTCGGCTGGGGCTGCGTTGGCAACACCCGTAAGGGCACAACACAGTGCCGCGAGGGGAAAATACTTCATTTTTATTCCTTCAATACCAATTCTGTTGGGTATGTGAGCAAATATAGCGCTGGATAAATGATGTGATAACAAGGCGGAGTTTTTCTTATGTAGTTATTCTACATAGAAAAATTCTAACGCAGTTAGCACGATATTTAGCCCGCTAGAATGATTAGCTATTTAAGTGAATTGGTATAAGCAGGGCCGAGCATCGGCTCGGCCCATGGCTTATTACTTAGCTAGCTTGGCTTCTGCTTTGCTTACCAGGTCAGCGGCATAGTTCATCACGTGGAAGATGTAACTTTGCTCATTGGTACCTGTTACCAAGTGCGCGCCAGGGCCTTGAGCATAAACACCCACGTCCTCACCGGCGTGCGTTTCTGAGCTCATAGGTACCAGGGCTTCCTGGTGGAAACCTGGAGATGCAGTATCGATACCGCTAAGGTCAACACGACCGGTAACGATTTCGCCGTTATAGCTGGCGTCGGCATCGGTTTCTGCGCCCAAGTCTTTAAAGCCGTTACCATTGGTGTAACCCAAGGTAGTGTAAGGCATATTATCGGCAGCCAGAGTTGGCTTATCGCTGCCTACACCGACAACCTTACCCAGAATTGGGTTACCACGCTTAGGATAACCGGCAATGGTAAATACGTGGCTGTGGTCAGCGGTAACGATAATCAGGGTTTCTTCGCTGTTGGTATTGTCGATAGCCGCTTGTACCGCATCGGCAAAGGCCACGGTATCATACAAGGCGTTATAAGCATTACCGGCATGGTGAGCATGGTCGATACGACCCGCTTCCACGGTCAGGAAGAAGCCTTCATTGTTATTATCAAGTACGTCGATGGCCTTAGTGGTCATCTCGGCCAGCGACGGCTCACCGGCTACGTCATTGGCACGGTCTTGCTCGTACTGCATATGTGATTCGTTGAACAAACCAAATACGCGCTCTGTGCTCGCCGGGTCAATCTTATCGAAGCCGGCCTGATCCATCACATAAGTGCCGCTTGGATAGGCTTGCTGCCATTTAGCCGTAAGGTCGATACCATCGGTACGATCACCCTCTGTGCTGCTAAGCGCATCGGCACTGTTAAATGCAGGGTCTTTAGGCAGGAAGTGACGACGACCGCCACCCATAACTACCTCGATACCGTCCACATCTACTGCGAAACGTTTTTCCAGGTTTTCCTCGAAGTTAACCAGCTGCATGGCGATATCCTGACAGCCCTCAGCCACAGCTGCGGCCGGCATATCAGAGACATCTTCCCAGTTACGGTCTGCCGACTTAGCATAGGTTGCCGCCGGAGTGGCATGGGTAATACGTGCCGTTGAGATAATACCGGTAGACTTACCGGCAATTTCCGCCAGCTCTAATGCCGTTACCAGCTCGTTACCATAAACAGAAGCACAGCTGCCGCGCTCTACCGCTTCGGCCACACCGATCACGCCAGCATCGGTTTTTACGCCCGAGGCCATGGCGGTCATGGTACCGGCTGAGTCCGGTGTTTGTGCATCGACGTTATAAGTTTTTGCGAAACCAGAGTAAGGCATGGCTTCAAAACTAAGCTGGTGTTCTTCACCGGCCTTGTTTTCTAGCTGACCGGCAAGAATACGCGCCGCAGTCACGGTAGAAACACCCATGCCATCACCAACAAACAGGATCACGTTTTTAGCCTTGCCCGTAGTCGTTGCTAACGCTTCGCTACGCTCTTGAGCCTGACCCACCTTTTGCTGCGCATCAGTAAACCAAGGGTTGCTGGTTAAGCTTGCCAGCTCAGATGCATCCAGTGAGGTTTTAACGTCATTACAAACGGTTTTACTACCATCTACTTCGCCTTGCTCTAGCTGGCCGTTACCATTATCGTCGGCACCAACCTGAGTCAAAACACCGCCATTGATACACTGGCTGTCACCAACCGGGATAGCGCTGTCCAGGCTTAGGGTCTTTGGCGCATCATCATCCGAGCAACCAGCTAATGCAGCCAGCACTGCTAGAGAAAGAAAACTTAACTTTTTCATTTTATTAATTCCTTATTGCTTGGTTAACTCAAGCGCCGAATCGATAATGTGGAAAACCACGCTTTGCTCAACAACACCCTGCGCCAAGTGTGCGCCTGGGCCCGTGGCATGCAGAGAAATATCTTCACCGGCATGAGTTTCTGAGCTTAATGGAATAGTTGCTTCTTGGTGGAAGCCTGGAGTCGATGTGTCCATACCTGTGATATCTTGGCGGCCCGCCATAGGCGCATCGTTGTAGCTGGCGTCGGCATCGGTTTCAACGCCCAGGTCACGGAAGCCCAGACCATTGGCGTAACCCAGGGTAGTGTAAGGCTTACCATCGGCGGCCAAAGTTGGCTTCTCGCTGCCTACGGCCACAACCTGACCCAGGATAGGGTTACCACGCTTCGGATAACCGGCAATGGTAAATACATGGCTGTGGTCGGCAGTAACCAGGATAAGGGTTTCTTCCGGGTTGGTATTTTCAACCGCATGCTGTACCGCTTTGGCCAGTTCAATGGTGTCATACAGAGCGTTGTAAGCATTACCGGCATGGTGGGCGTGGTCGATACGACCCGATTCTACGGTCAGGAAGAAGCCCTTGTCGTTGTTATCAAGGATATCTATGGCTTTAGCCGTCATCTCAGAAAGCGAAGGCTCACCGGCAATATCGTTTTCGCGGTCTTGCTCATACTGCATATGCGATTCATTAAACAGCGCAAACACACGCTCGGCATTATCGCTAAGGGCTTCAAAACCGGCACGATCCCAAACATACACACCGTTTTCGTATTGCTCTTGCCATTGCGCCGTTAAATCAAGACCATCGGTGCGGTCGCCTTCAACCGTGCTAAGGGCATCGTCACTGTTAAAAGCTTCGTCTTTAGGCAAGAAGTGGCGACGACCACCGCCCATCACGACTTCGATACCATCGACATCTGTGCCCAGGTAGCGTGCTTCTAAATTCTTTTCAAAGTTAACCAGCTGTGCGGCGATATCCTGACAACCTGCGGCAACCGCTTCTTCTGGCATGTCTGACACATCTTCCCAGTTACGGTCGGCCGACTTGGCATAGGTTGCCGCTGGCGTTGCGTGGGTGATACGCGCAGTTGAGACAACCCCGGTGCTTAAACCACGGATCTCGGCCAGTTCCAGCGCCGTTACCAGCTCATTGCCAGCAACCGATGCGCAGTTACCGCGCTCTACATCTTCGTCAACACCGATAACACCGGCATCGGTTTTTACACCGGAAACCATGGCTGTCATGGTACCCGCCGAATCTGGAGTCTGGGCATCGACATTATAGGTTTTCATTTGCGCCGAATACGGGAATTGCTCGAAGCTAAGGTAACCTTCTTCGCCGAGCTTGTTATTGTCTTGGCCCTGTAGAATACGTGCTGCGGTCAGGGTCGAAATGCCCATGCCGTCACCGACAAAAAGGATCACGTTTTTAGCTTTAGTTTTTTTCTCTGCAGTGGCCTGCTGTAGCTTAGTGTTCAGCTTGTCTTGGTCGGCTTGATACCACTGGCTATTGGCTTGTGCTTCTGGCAAAACAGATGCAAAAGCCTGGCTTGATAGGGCCAGAGCCACTGATGTAGCAAGGGCTAACTTTGTCACTTTCATGATTGGTTCCCGAGTATTGGTTAAATAGCGCAGGGTAGAGATACGCCTCTGTCGCGCTGATGCTTCAAAGCAAGGGATTTCCTTGCTGCAGCCCATACTCTAGTGAAGGAATGTTGCTAAAAAATAACTGTTTGTTGACCCTAAGATGACGAGAATATGACAGAGAGAAGTCAGTAAGGCCATCGGCTGGCGAGATTTTAGGCATAAAAAAACCCAAGTCTAGGACTTGGGTTTTTCTGTAAAAAAGACGGCTAATTACTTAGCAGCTTTTTTCGCTTTTTCAGCTGCAATTACTTCGTCCGCTACGTTGTTTGGACAAGGTGAGTAGTGTGAGAACTCCATAGAGAACTGACCACGACCTGAAGTAATAGTACGTAGGTGGCCGATGTAACCGAACATCTCAGATAGTGGTACTTCACCCTTGATGCGAACGCCCATAGCGCCTGCTTCTTGGTCTTTGATCATACCACGACGACGGTTAAGGTCACCGATTACGTCACCCACGTTGTCTTCCGGAGTGAACACGTCAACTTTCATGATTGGCTCAAGAAGCTGAGGGCCCGCTTTAGGGATAGACTGACGGAATGCGCCTTTAGCAGCGATTTCGAACGCGATTGCTGATGAGTCAACTGCGTGGAAGCCACCGTCGAATAGCTCAACTTCAACGTCTAGCACAGGGAAGCCTGCAAGTACACCTTGATCCATCATTGAAGCAAAGCCTTTTTCAACTGCTGGCCAGAATTCCTTAGGAACGTTACCACCAACAACTGAAGAAGTGAACGTGAAGCCAGAGTTAGGCTCACCAGGCTTGATACGGTAGTCGATCTTACCGAACTGACCAGAACCACCAGACTGTTTCTTGTGCGTGTAGCTATCTTCAACTTCTTGAGTGATAGTTTCACGGTAAGCAACCTGAGGCTGACCAACGATTAGGTCTACACCGTAAGTACGCTTAAGAATGTCTACCTTGATGTCTAGGTGAAGCTCACCCATACCTTTAAGGATGGTTTCGCCTGAATCTTCGTCAGTTTCAACTTGGAAAGAAGGATCTTCTGCAACCATTTTACCGATAGCAACACCCATCTTCTCGTTACCGCCTTTGTCCTTAGGAGCAACAGCGATTGAGATTACTGGATCAGGGAAGATCATTGGCTCTAGTGTACATTCGTGCTTAGGATCACAAAGAGTGTGACCAGTTTGCACGTTCTTCATACCAACAACTGCGATGATGTCACCGGCTTGTGCAGAAGAAAGCTCTGTACGCTCGTCCGCGTGCATCTCAACCATACGGCCGATACGCTCAGTTTTACCAGTAGCTGAGTTAAGGATGGTGTCACCCTTGTTAAGCTTACCTGAGTAAATACGGATAAAGGTTAGGGCGCCGAAACGGTCGTCCATGATCTTAAACGCAAGTGCGCGGAACGGCTCGTCAACAGAAACTGTTGCTACTTCACCAGTCGCTTCACCTGTATCAGGATCTGTTAGTGGCTGAGGATCAACTTCAGTTGGAGACGGTAGGTAGTCAACAACGGCGTCAAGGATAGGCTGCATGCCCTTGTTCTTGTACGCAGAACCACAGAAAGTTGGGAAGAAGGCTAGATCACGTGTACCTTTACGGATACAAGCTTTGATCTGTTCCATTGAAGGCATTTCACCTTCCATGTAGGCTTCCATTAGGTCGTCGTCTTGCTCAACTGCAGTTTCGATTAGCATCTCATGGTATTCTTCAACTTTGTCTACCATGTCTGCAGGAACGTCAGTTACTTCGTAGTTTTCTGGAAGGCCTGAGTCATCCCAGATGTATGCTTTCTTCTCAAGAACGTCAACAACACCGCTGAAATCGTCTTCGATACCGATAGGAAGAGTCATTACAAGAGGAGTTGCAGCTAGTACGTTTTCTACTTGGTCAACAACGCGGTAGAAGTCAGCACCCATACGGTCTAGTTTGTTAACGAAGATCAGACGAGCAACGCCAGATTCGTTCGCATAGCGCCAGTTAGTTTCTGATTGCGGCTCAACACCACCAGAACCACAGAATACACCGATACCACCGTCTAGTACTTTAAGTGAACGGTATACTTCGATAGTAAAGTCTACGTGTCCAGGAGTATCGATGATGTTGAAACGGTGGTCTTTCCAGAAACAGGTAGTCGCAGCTGACTGGATTGTGATACCACGCTCAGCTTCCTGTTCCATGAAGTCAGTGGTAGTAGAACCATCGTGCGTGTCACCGATTTTGTGGATCTTACCGGTAAGCTTAAGAATACGTTCTGTAGAGGTCGTTTTACCCGCATCAACGTGCGCGAAAATACCAATATTTCTGTATTTTGATAAATCTGCCATTTCTATACTCTGATTGGTCGAAAAATTATTCGGCGGGAGTATATCACCTCTCGTGGCGAACATCATCATAGAAACCGCTTAAAATGCAATCAAATTTAGAAAAACTAAGCGAGCGGGTCTTCGCGGATGCTTAAAATGTCGTCCGCTGCCGCACCATGATAAAAAATGAGATCGAAACTTGGTACGGCCAGTATTTTAGGAGCGCGAAAAGCGAGGTAGAAGTGGTGTTTCAAGCTGATATTAGCGAGAGCAAGATATCAAGGCGATACGCAGTGGTGGCGATCCTGGATGACCTACAGAGAAAGTTTACAAGGAAAGTGCTTGTGGGAGCTGTGAATATTGACGGCGAACCGACGACCAGAGGTCGGAAGAGAATAAATTTGAAAACTTTAAGTGAGAAAAAACTAAAAGTTGGTTTCGGGTGCTGTGAACGTTGAAAGCGAACTGACGACCGGAGGTCGATAATTATAGATTCAAGGGAGAATAATAAGAAAATCTACCAAGGAATTGGTTGCGGGAGCCGGATGTGAACGCGACACGCCGTGGCGACGACCGTAGGTCGAACAATAATAAATTTGAAAACTTTAATTGAGAAATCACTAAGAATTGGTTGCGGGAGCCGGATTTGAACCGACGACCTTCGGGTTATGAGCCCGACGAGCTACCAGGCTGCTCCATCCCGCGCCAGTAGACTTGAAAGTTGTTTTGCTTCTGCTTTCGAAAGAAGTGGCGTATCCAATTAAGAATTGGTTGCGGGAGCCGGATTTGAACCGACGACCTTCGGGTTATGAGCCCGACGAGCTACCAGGCTGCTCCATCCCGCGCCAGTAGACTGAAGGTTTATTTTTGACTTCTAACCGAACAAAAAGAAGTTGGTTGCGGGAGCCGGATTTGAACCGACGACCTTCGGGTTATGAGCCCGACGAGCTACCAGGCTGCTCCATCCCGCGCCAGTAGACTTTAAAGCTTCATCATCGTCGGGAACCGACGACCTTCGGCTTTTAGGCTTAGCAGTCCGGCGAATGATTTATCATTCTGCTCCATCCCGCGCCTGTAAATTTCGAAACTCAACCCTGTCAAAAACACACTGATTTAGCTTCTACCGCTGGTATTGAGGAGTGTCCCCTAGCCAGCGAGAGCGCCATAATATAGCAAAAGAGTGAAAATGCAAGTTTAAATGCTAAGAACGCGACTAGATGCTGCTTTTTCCACCAATTCAGTCGTGGTGCGAGCGTTGATGTGGGCTGATCATCTTTTGCCATTCCCAATCGGGGTGACCCATAACTATAAAGTCGGGATTTTCGGTCGACTCCCTTTGATTATAGGTCAGAGGATTGAATTCGGCATCGGTAATACTGCCTCCAGCCTCTTCAACTATCACCTGTGAGGCGCCTGTATCCCACTCGCCTGTAGGGCCGATGCGCATAAAGCAGTCGGCCTTACCTTCGGCAACAATGCAGGCCTTTAACGAGCAGGAGCCTAAGGGTACGGTATCAAATGTGGTGTTTAGGTATTGGCTTACCGCTTCGAGTTTTTGCCTGCGACTGACCGCAAGCGTAAGGCCGCCTGGTTGCGCCACACTAATGCGTTCTATGCCTTTAGCACTCTTTTTAAAAGCACCATGTTGGTAGGTGGCATAATAGGTGATGTTTTTCGCCGGCCAGTGGATCACCCCTAAAACCGGGCGATTATTCTCAACCAGGGCAATATTGACGGCAAAGTCGCCGCTTTGAAGAATAAACTCGCCGGTGCCATCCATTGGGTCCAACAACCAATAACGAGACCAGTGTTTTCTGTCCGCCAAGGGGGGAATAGGCGTTTCTTCGGACATAATGGGGATATCGCTTGCTAATTCTTGCAGACCGGCGACCAATACCGCGTTCGCCGCAAGGTCGGCCTTAGTGACCGGCGTATCATCGGCTTTTACTTGCCTGCCAATATCCGGCTGACGATAAATCGCCATAATTGCTAAGCCAGCCTGTTCAGCCAATTCAATGCATGGCTCTAAGAATTGTTGCAATCTTACCCCCTCTCCTAAAACTTACTAGGAAGCCTTCACTAATAATAGCAAAGCGGCAACGCTTCGCGCCTCAGTAAAATCCGGTTCTGCCAACAGTTGCTGCCATTGTGATTTTGGCCAGTACACCACCTCTAAGGGTTCGGGCTCATCACCGGGTAAACGTTCGGGATAAAGTTCAGTGGCGGCAATAATGTGCATATGGGCATTAAAATAGCTTGGCGCCAATGATACCTTCTTGAGGGCCTTCAAGTTATGTGCGCCAAAGCCTACTTCTTCTTTAAGTTCACGCACCGCCGCCTGCTCAGGGGTTTCACCGGGATCGATCAAGCCTTTGGGAAACCCCAGCTGATAATCATTGGTGCCGGCACAATACTCGCGCACCAGGATCAGCTCATCCTGCTCGGTAACCGGCACTATAAGCACGGCTCCTCTGCCGCCGCCACGAATACGTTCATACTGGCGCTGCTCACCGTTGGAAAAACATAAATCTAAGGTTTCGACTGTGAATAAGCGGCTTTGAGCAACCACTTGCGTGTCGAGAATTTGTGGAGGAGTTGGATGCTTTTTCTGTGTCATGGCCGCGACTTTGTTATTATCACCTTAATGCTCATCATAATTGTTTTAATAGGAAAAGCCTATGCCAAATTGGGCCAATATCGACACCGTGCTACTGGATATGGATGGCACTTTACTGGATCTGCATTTTGACAATCATTTTTGGCTGGAACTGATCCCCCAGGCCTATGCCAAGCGCCACCAAATAAGTCTCGTCGAAGCCCGCGATATCATAGCCCAGCGCTATGAAGAGGTGCATGGACAACTGCAATGGTATTGCCTGGATTACTGGCAGCAGGAATTACAGCTGCCGATCATGGAGCTTAAACGCGAGATACAACACCTTATCTCCATCCGTGATGACGCTATTGTGTTTCTCAAGGCCTTAAAAGCGGCGGGTAAGGAATTGATTCTGCTCACCAATGCCCATCGCGACAGTTTAAGCCTGAAGGTGGAGATGACCGAGCTGGATCAGTATCTGGATCTGCTTATTTCCACTCATGACTATGGTGTCAGTAAGGAAGAGCAGAGCTTGTGGCTGCAGGTGCAAGAGGATTTGAAATTCGATAAGGAGCGCACCTTGTTTGTGGACGACAGTGCGGCTGTGCTGGCATCGGCCAAACGCTTTGGTATTGGCCACCTGCTGGCGGTGGCCAACCCGGATAGCAAGCAACCGAGTCGCCAGCTAGCCGGGTATGAAAATATCACCGACTATCGGGATATTTTACCTATCTAGGGTTACGCTGGGTAACGTTGTTGTAAGCCCTGGTAAACCAGGTGGGCAAAGTCTGGGTTTTCTGTATCCAGGCTTTTCACCACTTCCACCAGGTGCTCGTTGTCTTCCTGGCCATGCCACACCTTGATATAGGTGCCATCCTTATAGCCGTTATCCTGGCGGAAGAAATTAAGGGTATTTTTACCAACATAACCACGATACAGGTCATCGATATTCATGCCGATTTGCTGCATACAGCCGGCAAATGCCGCGGCGTTAAAGGATTTGTCATTCACCGCACTGGCGGCCAAGACTTCTAAAGTGGCTTTAAAATCCGCTTCGCTATGCACTTGCGCCATTTCCTGCTCAAGAGCGGCGGCTAGATCGGCAAAAGAGGTTTCACCGTCAATGCGTAGGCTTAGGCCAAAGTGAAAAATATCCACCAGCTCTAATATTACTTGCTCGGTGTCGGGCGTTTGCTTTTTCCACCATTTCCAGCCGTAGTGATCGAGCATTTCCGCACACTCAACCCAGATTGCTCGATACCATTCAAAGCCTTGGTCAAACCATTGCTCATGCACTTTGGTATTCATGGCATGTTGCATTTCCAACATAACGGCTATTTTTTTTGCAGCACTCGACATTTTATCTCTCACATTCGCGGTTAATAAACCTATCATACCGTTAACTGCAAAGAGAGTGAAAGGGATTAGCCACTTCCCCTACTCTGGCTCTGGGTCTGCAGCGAATTCAAGGCAATAAAAAAGGAGCCCAGGCTCCTTTTTTGTGTCTCTTAAATTTTATCTTAAGCGGTAATCACAGACCCCTTGGGTCACATATCGGGATTCAAAGGGGGCACCGCTGGTAAATTCAAAACGCATATCCTGAAGATTAAAAATAGGATGAGGGTGCTCTTGAATCCATTGCTGAGTGGCCTGACAAATGCCTTCAAGTTTATGCAAGCGGAAAGTGTTTACCACCACCACGGCATTACCTTGCTCCAGGTAGCTGCGCTGAATATTCTCAACCCAATCGGTGTGCGTAAAGTTACTACGCAGATAAAAAGCCAGGTCGGTTTCGTCGGCTTCTTTAGGGCCTACGTCCGGTGCCTGACGCGCTTTTTGCGCAAACTGCATCAGCGACATCTGCTCACGCACCACCTGTTCACGGTGTCCCGCAGGACAAGGCTCCGTGGTGTAGGCCACTTTACCCGAAGGGCTAATACACTTATTCAACTTCTTTTCATTCGCCTGAGCAGTGAATGCCGTTGCGACAATAATTAAAAATATAGACCAATAGTGCATTGTTATTCTCTTTCTAATAGGCACGAGCACAACAATTTTGCCAAAACAAACACTAGTACACAAGTGTTATAAAATTGTTGCACCATAAACTGCTAAGCTAACGATTTTCCAGACGATTATAATCAAACAGGCCGTATTCATTGCCGCGGTAGCGCTTTGAGACCTGGTGTAACAAGTCGCTATAGCGCCAAAAATCCGGGTCGCTGCGACGCACCGCAAAGCGACTTTTCAGGGCCCGATACTGCTGCTCATTGCGCATCTGTTCCAAGCCTTGCACAAAGGCAGTTAGCTGCTCTTCACTGAGCACCCACAAGGCTTCCGGATAGTCACCGATAAAACCGGGCACCACCAAAGCCTTATCTTCATCGTAGGCGCGCTGCGCCTCTTCGCGTAGCAGGCTGCTGATATTGTAATGGGCGTTATGGTGCACCAGGGTATAGGCCTGATACTCAGACTCCTTATCGCCCACCAGGATATAACTGACCTGGGGCAATAGGTTTACCGCCTTACTATCTAGGGCATTGAGGCGCTGCAACACCTCTGGCGCCTGACGATAGTCATAACGTTTGCTCAGCACAGGCTCCAGTTTGGCCGCCAACTTGCGATAAAGCTCCTGCTGCATATCGTCGCTGCTATAGCTTATCCCGCTGGGTTGGGTAAAGCGGATGTCCGAGTCTTTAAGGAACTCGACCAGGCTTTTCGGTGAGCGGCGATACCAGTGGGCACGCAATTGGGCACGCTCCTCCAGAGGTAATAAAGACAAAAAGTTGTCTTCCCCTTCCATACGCAAAAAGTCCATATAGAGACGGGTGAGCAGCTGATGACCGACATTACCGTAAACATCAAACCCGGCCACCAGCAGGTAATGAATGCGCTCGAACAGGGAATAGTCGAGGATCCACGCCGTTTTCGGCGCTTCGCCCACCCAGCCCTTCACCACAGTAGCACTGTTAAAATGGCGGAAAATGGTCAAGGCGGCATTGTCATTATAGCCCTCCCCCTGCCAGAGCAGGTCCGGGGTTAAGTGCTGACCGTCGGCAAAAACTTCGTTTGCCAAAGCCGCTTTGGCTTCTAGAAATTCGCTTTGCTTGGCGGCATATTTGACCCAGCTAGAGATGGGCAGTGCATTACTTTGTTCCTGCGCTGGCATATCCAGAGTGTCTTCATGACGCTCTAAAAATTGCTCGAATTGCTCGGCACCGATAAATTGCGGATCGACAAAGGCCACCCAAAATTGGTCATTGATCACATTGAGGGCGATTTGCCCGCGACATACCGGGCCTTGAATAAAGCCGCGAATAATCAACTCGGCCTCATCCAACATAAACTGATAGCGAGAGCGCACCGGGATGGCGGCAAAGGCCTTAAAGGGGTTGGAGGCCACCTCTATGCTATAACCGGGCAAACGGGTGACCTGGTACTCGGCATCAATAAACTGCTGCTGCAGACGCGCAAGTTTACCGTCATTCAGCAATAGCGGAATATTGGTTTTCGCCAGTACTGTACTGTGGGACGCCTGTAAACGGTAATAAACGCGCTTAACCTTGGGGTCTTCATAAGGACGGCGGGTGGCGATCACCTTAATGGCTTGCCCCGGCGGCGTGCTGGAGCGCACCAGCTTAAAGAATTGTCCGCGCTCCACATCAGCAAAATAGATATTGGCCAGATACCAATGCTCATAAATATAACGGGCGCTCAATCTGTGCTTTAACTCGTCGCGATTAAGAAAGGTTTCCCACTTATCGACCTCGGCCTGTAACCCGGTACTGATCTCCGGGGCGTCGGGTAAGGGCGCCCCCAGCTGCAACCAATTCGTCAGGGTTGCCATTTCCGCATTGTTTAGCGCAGGTAAGCCATAGGGCATACCCGCCAACGGGTTGTCGAGAGCGTAGTCTTCAAATTCTTCTATGGTCGGGCAGCTTTGCTGGCGATCCAGGCTAAAGTCAAACTCCTTACCCAAGATGGCCTGTTCTGGCAAAGGATGCTGCTGTTTAAGAGCCAGGGAGCGATACATAACGCTGGCCATTAAATTGGCCTGAGGATTTTGCTGGCGCTCATTGAGCACCGGATTAAATCCCTTATCACGCCACTGCGCCGTGGTGTGTGCATCGATAAATAAACGACTCGGCTCGGACGCCAATAACCGGGTACCGTCATACACCAAGTCTTTTGAGGTACCACGCTCTATGCCCTCAGGTGAGGACATTTTCAGCTGGCACGGCGCATCATAACAGCCATGACAGACCACACAGCGGTTATCGATTATGGGTCTAACCTCTTGTTGGAAGAAGTTCTGCTGCTCGATAGAAATGGGATGCTGACGATTTTCCACCAGCTGTTGGCCGTAGAGACTGTCATATTTCTGAGCACCAAGTACGGCGCAGCCGGTACAAAACGCCAGAACCAGCATCCACGCCAGTTTATTCATATTCGTCACCGAGGTCGAAGGTTGGCATCATTTCCAACTGGGGCGAAACGTAGCTTTGACCATCGCTGCACTCCAGGACTGCTGCCAATAACGGGCCACGACTTAAAGTCAGCATGGCCTGATGCTCACAAGACAACAAGGGCTGAGCCTGAGGACGCAGCTCATAGCTGCTAAGCTGCAGGCTCACCGTTTGCTCGGCGCTGGGGTTTTGGCATAAATGCGCCAGCAGATCTTCGTCCAGCTCTATCTCTAACAGCAGATCTGGTTCATTCATGTCGCGAGAATAAAGTGAGTCATTGAGTAAAAACAAAGGGAGGCTAAGCACAGCGCCTTGCGATAATTCCACGGAAAACCCCGAAAAAGTCGATAATCAGCCCTCATAATAGCAAAAAAAGTCTTTGCTTTGGCTGCTTTTGTAACCAGATAGGGTATATTAACCAAGTAATTAGGGAGGAGAACGCACATGACAGTACTTTTAATCATACTGGTTGTTGTCGCCATAGCCGTGGTAATAATCTTCAACAATCTAGTACAGTATAAGAACGAATTTCAAAATGCCTTTGCACAGATAGACGTGCAATTACACCGCCGCCATGACCTGGTGCCTAACCTGGTTGCTACCGCGCAGGCGTATCTGGATCATGAAAACACCACCCTAAAAGCGGTTATCGCCGCCCGTAACCAGGCGGTAAGCGCCCTGCAAGCGCTGCATCAAGGCAATATTGATGCCACCAAATTGGCACAGCTGGCCGCCAGCGAAGGCGCACTAAGCAGTGCCCTCGGTGCCTTGCAAATTAGTGTCGAGGATTATCCCGACCTTAAAGCCGACAGCACCATGGCCAACCTAAGCGAAGAGCTTACCAGCACAGAAAACCGTATCGCTTTTGCCCGCCAGGCCTATAACGACGCGGTGATGCAGTACAACAGCTTTAAGCAAAGCTTCCCTCCTGTACTGGTTGCGAAAATGACGGGTCATGGTATCGATGCGCCACTATTGCAGTTGGAAGACCCACAAGTACAACGTCAGGCACCGAAAGTTTCCTTTAACTAGCCGTGCACAACTTCTTTGAACACCAGCGCCAGGCTAGGCGTAAAACCTGGCTGCTGGTTACCTTGTTTGTTCTCGCGGTCACCCTGCTGATCGCCCTCGCCCATTGGCCATTACTGTGGTTGATGCGCGTCTTCGCCACCGATCCCTATACATTCTTTAATTATGGTCTTCAACCTCTGGAGAACGGCAGCCGTATACACCTTGGCGTCACCCTGACCATAGGCTCAGTGATCATGGCGGCCGTGGTCTATAAATACCTGCAACTGCGCCGCGGAGGTCACGTTATTGCTCAACAACTCGGTGGTGAGCAGGTGCAAAGCAACAGTTATGATCCACTGCATCGTCAATTGCTGAACGTGGTTGAAGAAGTTGCCATCGCCGCACGAATGCCGGTACCCGGGGTTTATGTACTTGAACGTCAGCCCAGCATCAACGCTTTTGCCGCCGGTTATCACAAACAGGACAGTGTTATTGCCGTTACTCAAGGAGCCTTACAACAGCTAAGTCGCGAGCAATTACAGGCGGTGGTAGCTCATGAGTTCAGCCATATTCGTCACGGCGATGTGCGCCTTAATGTGCGTATGACGGCCTTACTCTTCGGCATTACCTTTATTGGCCAGGCTGGTGAAAATCTTATCTACAGCGCCATGCATGCCTCGCGCCGACACGCCCAAAAAGGCGACGGAGCCGGCTTTGGCGCCATCGTTGGCCTGATACTTACCCTGTTTGGCTGGCTTGGAACTCAGCTCGGCGATGCCATTAAGGCCCTGGTCTGTCGCCAGCGGGAATACCTCGCCGATGCCGGAGCCGCCGAACTCACTCGCGCCCCCTATGACCTGGCTCAGGCCTTACTGGTAATAGCCGAAAGCCCACGCAAAAACACCTTGAGACAAAACAATGCGCATTTATATAGCCATTTGTTTTTTTCCGATGCGCTCAGTCCCTGGCTATCCTGGTTAAGCACCCATCCGCCTCTGAGCAAGCGCATCCGAGCACTGGACCCCAGCTGGGATGGCGTGCTTACCGAACGCCCCAGAGGCCATGCCCATACGACGGTGCATGGCGCCATGATGGCGGCGCATGAGCAAAGTCAGTTTCAGGTGGCGCGACATCAAAACAACAACCTGAATCAGATAAAACTTGAAGGAGTCGATGCCAACCTTGGTTACCTGGCTCATGAGCCAGTGGATGCCCAGTGGCTGGTAATGATGCTCTGCCTGCATCAAGACTGGCAGCAGCGCCAAGCACAACTGCGTCAGATTGTCGCGTTACCCTATGTCGATGCCTTTAAATTCGACCAGGCGGAAGCCTCTTTGGCAGGGCTTGGCATGAGTAAAAAGCTGATGCTGTTGGAGGTTGCCATAGGGGCACTACGTTGTTTGCCAATACATGGACAGCGGGAGTTTTTAGCCAAGCTAAAAAATATTGTTGTCGTAGATGGTAGTTTGGACCTTCATGCCTGGTCCTTCTATGAACTGAGCGCCCACGCCCTGAGTGAAGCCAGTACAAGCGCCATAGGTGGGCTTAATAAAAAGCTTATCGGAACGGCCTGCGAGCAATTGCTTAACGCCCTTGCCAGCTTTGGTCACAGTGATGAGCAGCAACAGGCAACAGCCCTTAATGCTGCTTCCGAGGCCTTGCAGTTACCCATGCGCTATTATGGCGATGCCCAATGTCAGGTCACCCGTTTACAACGCGCCTTAAGCATAGTGAAAGCCTTGCCGCAGGCGAAGAAGCAGGTGCTGGTCCAAGCCTGCCAGCTCTGCATTAGCCACGATGGCGAAATTAATGAGGCGGAGCAGGTGATCCTATACACACTTGCCGCCTGCTTAAATGTAGATAGTGAAGTAGTGAGCCGCTTACCAGGGTAAGCGCTCACCATTGGCATGCCAAAAGCCGCCGGTATTGGCCAAGTCCAGCTCGGCGATCCGCTGCTTTATGCGCTGCGCTGCGACCTCGGGGCTGACGTCACCGGCAAAACCCACCATACGCGTTTGCACAAAACCGGGATGAAATAAACCAACCGCAACGGCACGCGGCTTAAGTTCGTGGGCCAGGCTCACGGCGGCAGCGTTCAGGGCCGCTTTAGACATGCGATAACCTATATAGCCCCCAGAACCATTGTCGGCAATAGAGCCCATGCGTGAGGTGATCATCGCCACCTTGGCACCGGCGGGCAATAAATGCCCCAAGGCATGGGTAACGCGCAAAGGTGCCAGGGCGTTGACGGCAAACTGCTGCTCTATCGCCGCAAAGTCCATATCCGCCAAGGTTTCGTTGTGTAACACCCCGGCGTTGTTAATCAAAATATCTATGGGCTTATTATCAAGTTTGGTTGCCAGATCACGTACCTGCTCGGGTTCGCAAACATCGATACCAGAGATCACCTGAACACCTAAAGCATCAAGTTCATCGCTGCTTTGGCGCACCAAGGCGCTTACTTCGGCACCGGCATTCACGTACTGCTTAGCCAATTCCAGGCCTATGCCACGATTGGCACCGGTAATCACCACATGTTGAGTCATTGCCTTATCCTTGTAGTTGAATAACCGAAAATACCGCGCCTTGGGGGTCATTAATCACGCTGAAGCGACCAATATCCGGAATATCTATAGGCTCTACGCACACCTCAGCGCCGAGTTTTTTTGCCAGCTCCACCTGCTCATCGCAGTTATCAACCTGAAAATACACCATCCAATGCGATGGAATGTCGTCCGGCCACTGCTCATTCATTTCCAGCATGCCGCCAATTTCCTCACCATCAATGCTGAGAACCCTGTATTCCATATCGTCCATAGGGTGTGATTCACTATGCCAGCCCACCAGCTGCTTATAAAACTCGGTGCTGGCGCGCATGTCCCGGGTGGCCAGTTCAAACCAGCAAGGGGTGTTGGTTTCATTCTTACGTTGTGAACCCTTATGGCCCTGACCCTGCCATAAAGCCACCATGGCGCCACCGGGATCGCATAGCAACACCATTTTCCCGGCACCGGGCACCTCATGCGGACCATGCACTATGCTGGCTCCAAGCTCTTTGGCAGCGGCGGTTTTACTGTCGACATCATCAACGGCAATATAAGTCAGCCAATAGCTAGGCACGCCCTGCGCCTGCTGATCGGCGGGCATCTGATACATGGCGGCAATATCCTGCTGCTGCTTTTGCAGCATGGTGTAATACACACCTTCTCCAATAGGCTGATCGTGCGCCGACCAAGAGAAAAAATCGCCGTAGAAGGTCTTGCCGTTTTGCCAGTCTGTTGAGCACAGCTCGGCCCAGCAAAAATGTCCTTGAGGGTAATTATCTTGACTCATACTAGTACATCCCCTTTATTGTTTTAATAACCATAGCGTAATCCGCGAGAGACTGGAGCAATAATTCTATTGCCAGATCTTAGCTATTGACCTTAAACGAGTTAAGTATAAAAAGACATGAAAAATTTAATTGAGAATTATTTGCAATAACTGTTGACTGACCCTTAAATCTAATTGATAATCAATCTCAACAAGTTGAGAGAATTTAAACCCGCTTGTTACTGAAAATTTGTTTCACGACCCTGAAACACGCTTAGCGCTCGTAAGGCACAGGTTGATGGCGGTCAATTCAACGCCCCTTGATATGGTCAATCCATCAACCGCACTACATTTTACTTGCTACATTGCTCATATCGGTGACGGTAGATATGAAAACAAAAAAGCCCTTGCGGGCTTTTTTTATGTCTGTGATTTCATGACGTTAGATAGTCCCCTAGAAAGTGTCACACATTTGGACACAAAGTATGAACACAATAAGGCACACTATTAGACGCCATGAAATCTATCACTTCAATATTCGCTTATCTGATTGTATTTACCGTAAAAGCCTAAAAACCGACTCTCCAAGTAGAAGCAGAGAGTATGTTCAGGCTATATTAGATTACCTCAATAAGTCAGAAAGTAAGGGAAAGCTTGTGACTAAAGAAGAGTTAAATCAATACATTGAAGCTTTAATAGTAAATAGAGCGAATGAGTTATCCAGAATCGGAAAAGCCGTTACAAACCCTCTTTCAGGGACAAACAATACCTATATGGAGCGGTGGTTCAAAGAAACCGATAAACAGAGATACACAAAATATCAGATAGAGAACTGTAGTTACCCTGTATCCCAGCAAACTATTCCATCATTCCCAACTTTCAAGCAATGGATTACCTCTTTAATAACTTCAACTGCAGGCAAACAGGCAACATGTGCTTCTACTACTGATATTGCAAAGTACGACGACGAGTCAGATGAATGGGTGATAACCAATCACGAATTGTATGACGCTCTCGCTCTTCCAACTCTTTACAGTGAAAAACTAGATTACCTATCTAATGAGCTTCAAATCCATGCACAAAACCTAACTAACGCCTACAAAGATGGTGACAACATTGCGTTCAAGTTAGAACTAGAGAGCATGTGTAACAGGTTTAACATTAGGCAACCTACTCCCGCTCCTCACTTAAACCCATTACCAAAAAGTACAGCTCCACTATTTGAAGAAATGGAGGAAGAAGTATTTGATTTGTGGAAAGACTATAGTAAAACCAAGCGAACATCGCATGAAGGTAAATTCAGAGACTTAAAGGAAGCCTTCAGGGGACTCCACCTTGATGAAATTACATTTGAGACAATAGAAGAGAATTGGCACTTCTTGTGTCGAATGCCAAAACTCTCAGGTGGCCAAGAGCTAGGATTCAATCCTGAGAACGATAAAATTAAGAATGAAGAAAAGACAGAAATCCAAAGAGCAAATCGCTGGGAACTTCTTTTAAATGGCGATCTAGACAATATAAACCCTAAATACTTATTTAGCTCCTCAACTTTGGGTGATACCAAGGAAGTTCTAAACATCGTATTTTTTCAAGCTGTTAGAAAGTCTTACATAAGCCATAACCCCATGGATAAAGCTGTTCTAAAAGTCCCAAAAAATAGAGAAGCAGGAAGGGCTCCTCTGCCCAAAGACAAAGCAACTTTAATCGTTAAGCATTGTTTTGCGAATCTCAGTAGTCCCTACTCTTGGCCTATTTTACTTATGGCTTATCATGGTATGAGAAATAAAGAAGTTGCAACTCTAAGGAAATCTCAAATAGTTACAGATACAGAAACCTCAATTATTTATATTCAAATCTTGAGCGGCAAAACCAAGAATGCAAAACGAAAGGTGCCAATACACAAAAGAATCCTTGAGAAAGGCTTTATGGATTACGTAGACACAAAAAGCATGGATGATGAACTATTCGAGCTTAATAGTAACCAGCTTACTAATAGGTTCGCATTATTCAGGAAAGAGTTTGAGATACCCAATAATGACGAAGCTGGCAATCAGTTAGTGCTTTATAGCTTCAGACACAACGTTATCTCTTGCTTCGGTGATATTAGTGATGAATACAAGTACAAACTGATAGGGCACGGGGCCAAAACAGTCACCACTGGGTATACTGAGTTAAATCTTGAAAAAGCTCAGCGTTATATCAACCTAGTAAGCTACATGTAAATGAGAATCATTTGCAAAAATAGCAATCTGGTGTTATAATGAGTATGTAAGCTGATTAATTAATTTCTTGTCTAATCAGTTTACAACTCATCACAGCCCAATACGCGGCTTTTCTATGCTCTCATACCTATGAGTTTATTTCTAAACAATTAAAATTATAAAGGGAAAGTATGAACACATACACTATACACAGTGTTTGTGCGGAAACTTATTGCCTAAAAACAGGCCAGCTCATCAATTCCGTACACACTAAAACTATCACCAAACTAAAAAACTTACTCAAAGAAATTGGGATTGAGTTTGATCAACATGGCAACAACGGTAGTTACTTAAAAATTCTTAACCTTATGAACAAGGGACTATCAATGAACCAAGCTATTTACCAAGTTTTAGGAGGTACTAATGACTAAAAAGTTATCGCCTCCTCTGAAGAAATTACTAGATGAACATAAACAAGCTTGGCAAATAGACAAGGCTGAACTAGATAGACGTGTCCAGAATGCACGTATAAGTTATTTAAAAGGGTTTCCTAACCTAGGTGATAGAGAATCGAATGCGCTCGTTATATTACCATACAGGACGTTTAAGGATGCTGTAGAAGCTCTAACTACTACTCTCAAAGATGCGGATATTGATTATCAACGAACAACTATAGTCGCTGGTGGAACATACCGAATAGCCTTTACGAAACCACAACAAGAACAAGATCAAGAATTAGAAGCTCTAGAAAAGCAAATTGCTTCAGAATACAAAGCAGAACTGACAGCTATCAAAGAAAGCTACATTGAGAATTTACTCATTGAACAAGAAGAGCAAGCAAGAGTCGATGCTGAGAATAAGCATTCTCTCAACCAGCAAAAGTTAAAAGAAGCGCTTTTAAGCATCATTTAATAACAGCTTACAATCAAACCAAGAGGGGTCACCTGCAATGGAGAGTAGCATTTGGCCCCTCTTTCAACACGGAAATAAAAACAATGAATAATGTAAAAGAGCAAATAAATATCAAGTCTCTCATAGAGAAGCTTGGTTACTCGTTCTCTGATTCTCAACCACCAGCTTATAGGCTCGCCTTGAATCTATATAAAGTAGGCTTTGATAGAGATCGTATAATTCAAATGGTATCAATAGTATATCCTATTAAAATAAAAATTTAGCTAAGTAAGCTTTGTTTTGAATTTATATATAGGTTCGAATAACCAAAGTTAAAAATGGTAAAAATAATTAATTATAAAGTAAAATAATATCTAAATCACTGAAAAGTGATTGAGGCTAAGGTGAAGGTGAAATTGTAACCTTCTGTTATTTAAGGCTTTTTATTTTTTATCTGTTTTGGTTCGTTTTTATCTTTTTTAGTTAACCACTATTAGTTCTCTTTAGAGGTTTATATGAAAAAATTAAAAAGGGGTTTTCAATAAAAGGAGGTTTTAAATGCCTAAATCCAAGCATAGATTTATAAAAAATATATCACCAAAGGTCAAAGAAAAAGTAAATGCAACATGGTTTAATAGGATAGCTGATTTATTTGATCCTAATTCACAGGGTAATATTCTAGGCGAGCAAATAGCCCATCTTATCTTGTACGCTAACGATAATGTTAGATTTAATGATGTTACAAACCTACTAAATAAATCTTTCCCTGAGAGTCTACTTGTCATCAAGCAAGAATATTCTAAGGAATCTTCAAAAGTGCATACTGATCCCACAGATCAGTTGTCTACTGTAACTAAAGGCTCACACTTCCATTGCTTTATTACTTACCAATGTAGTCCTAGCTTAGATCCTCACAAAAGCTTTAGATCTAAAGTCAGAGAGATGCTTAAGAACAAAGGTAATAAATCCATGCTCAAACCAGCAGTGGAAAAAATGCGATCTGTCGATTATGCACGCCCTTACAAATTTACGGGCTACAACATCATCACAGACTTTAATAAATATGACACACAGCATTTGGCTCTGTGGGATGTATTTTATGAGACTTCCGATGAGCGTAGGGCTGCTATTAAAGCGAATACAATTGGTCAGCGTTGCCTAGTCAACATTACAAATAATAACGCTATGAAGGTATTAAATTGGATGGCCTACATAGCAAAAAGAGCGACTTCAAAAGGTAGAAAGAACTGTATAGTGACAGATAATAGAGTCTCTTTTGAGAACTTACTTTCTGCTGCGTAACGCAAAATGTGTTTAACGAATTGCGAAAGCTAATAGTCAAAAGAAAAAGAAAAAATAAATAGTTACTTAGCCTTAAATTGAAATCGGTAACATACTGATTATAAAGGTTTTTATTTTTTATTTAGTCAGCGTGACGCTGTATCAGCATCAAATAATGCATAAATTATTGATACATATATATTTATTATGTTTATGTGAACATAGTTACACTTTGCAATGCTGGTTGATTGTGTAACTGAAGTCGTATAGTGTAAAATCCACACCGTAATCCACGTGGACATGAATATGAGAAAGTATGTTTTGTTCTACAGAGTATCGACTAAAAAGCAGGGTGAATCTGGTCTGGGATTAGAGGCTCAGCAGCGAGACATATCAATCTTCCTTGATACATACTCAGACACTCCCTACAGGATACTTAGTGAGTACACAAGCATTCACAGTGGTTCAAATATTGAGGATTGTCCAAAGTTTCAAGAGGCCATAAAAGCCTGTAAATGTAACAACGCTACGCTATTAATCGCTAAAGTAGATCGTCTTTCTCGTAAAGTGAGTGTGTTCTCAAGAGTTATTGAAGAGATTGATGTTAAAGTGGCTGTAATGCCTAATGCAGACAAATTTCAACTTCATATATATGCGGCCTTAGCAGAGCAGGAACGTGACTTTATAAGTAAACGAACCAAAGCTGCTCTGAAAGAAGCTAAAGCTAGAGGTGTAAAGCTTGGAGGTATTAGAGAAGGTCACGATAAAATGATACTAGCTAAGAGAGAAGCTGCTGTAGCTAGAGCTGAAAAATTACGCCCCCTTGTGACTGAACTACTCAAGAATCATAAATCTTATAGCGCTCTTGCTAGAACTCTAAGCTCCGTCAACGCTGATGGTAAGAAGTGGCAAACTACTCAAGCTAAAAGGCTTTTAGATAGGCTAAGTTTAACTCTTTAAAATCAACGAGATATTTTACCGAAATGCTTGTAAAAAAGTAGCGGCGCCATCAAGGCGCTCAGCAGACCTTTCGCAACTATATATTTTTCCACCATCCTAGTAATTTGAACAGGTTCTAATTGTTAGGGAGTTTATTAAATTGCTCTATAGCTTTAATTCTGGACTGACTGCTAGAGCTTCTAATCATTTCAGCAGCCGAAGTTCTAGATAATGTTTTAAATTCGCCAACTAAAGAATAGTCGAACAACCCAAGGTAAGAATCAGCCTCGCTACAAATAAACGGTGAAACGAGAATTAAACCCTTTTGTCTCCTCTCTTCAATTGGCAAATTAGCAAAGGATTTTTTCTCTTCAATAAGTTTGGTGGAATAATCTTCCAGTTGTTTTCTAGCACCTCCTATGAAGGTATCATAGTTATCTCTCAATACTTTTTTCTGAGTTAAAGTAGGTGATGCAAGTAATTCGAATATCGGGGACACTTCTAAACCCAATGCGGGATTGGCCATGGCAAAATGCACAGTGTTATAATAAGAATTGTCTTCTATAAAGCCAACATAAGAATATAACTTGTCCTGAATTAACGAGCGTGTAATCTCTGCCTGTTCAGAATGGTAGGGGTATATTTTGGTGTTGCATACAACAAAAGCATCTACATAGGCTTTCAATTCCTCATCTCGTCCTGTAAATCGCTGCGTCTGTCTCTTTTGTATATTTTTATAGAGCCGAGTTAAAATATCTACTTCCTCTTCTGTGAGCTTTTTGCCCGAGCTACATCCCACAAAGGAAAAAGCTAAAAATATAGTTGCGATAAACCCAAAATTTTTCATAAACCTATTAACCCACATTAACGAGTGTCCCCATTCATAAACGATATCAGTCTTGCTGAAACCTTGAATTACAGAAGCGCTATGCTGTATCGTTATTTGATAAAATAGCGCTTATAGACAAGGTATGTTGTGCTAGAAAACATAGTTTTTTTACCCTTTAGATTAATTTGGAACATCGTTGTAACAGGCTTACTAATTGGTGGTTTCGTACTGTGGTTCAGTTTTATTTTTGGTTCTGTAGTAGCAGTAATTTTAATTCTTATTTTTGCCCCCCACCTATTCCTTTTACCTTTGATGATACGAGTGATGTACATACCGTTATGGGATAGGAAATTAGAATAGAGTCTTACTAAAAGACAATCACTTATCGACTAAACTAATCAATTAAAGCTGCTAGGTTAACAGATACACAATCGTTAAGTACCTTATCCCATAAACGGTGATCTTTTACGCCATGCATATTTATTACTCGGCTATATCTCGAAAACTCAATTGGCTTTACCTGCTCGAAAACAATGAGCTTAGCATCACTCTCACTAACTAAGAGCTGTTTTTGAGTATCCTCTATCCAATCTATGTATGGCACTCCCGACGCTACTGAAAGCTCCTCTAACGAACTAGAAGCTGCTATGGCGCTTTTTACAGCAACCAAATCTTCCAAGGGAAGTACTGATAATTTCTTCAGAAACTTAGTGGATGCATCACAAAAAGCGTACACGTCAATTTCTTTCGCATGCAATTGTTGGGATAAACAAAGCACAAGGAACAATAGTGCATATATTTTCAAGTTAAGCTTCCCAAATTTTGGTGCATTTCAGCACATTCATGTGCATCTATTTTCTCAAGTAAAAGTAGATAAGAATCCAGAGCCTGCTGTACAAATTTTGACTTGCCCTCTTTTTTCTCCCAAGGGTCTATCAATAGAATAAGGTATAGAAACCTAAAAACCTTGTCTTTTTGAGAGACAATGTACTCATCAACATGACCTTCTACGCAAGGCTTCCCTGAACTATCAGCGTAAAGAAGCTTATTTCTCTCGTTAGCTATACTCTTTAGGTATTTAAGGGCGTTATCAATATCGTTCTCAGCCCAAAATCTTTTAAAAGTAGCATCATATTTAATATGTTGGCCTGAACTTTTTTCAAACGAGCTGAAGTTAAGTGGTGGCTTCGGAATGATATCAAAGCCAGTATTTTTTAGTTTTAATTTCAACCCCAAAGCAGGACGTCCATTAACCTCTGTAAAATACAGCCTCGCTAACTCAGCGGGGAAATCTTGGACTTTAAGGTAGCTGAAAAGTTGTTTCCTTAAGTGTTCTAGAAATTGAGAGCCCCCTAATTTCACTAGATGTTTTTTGAAGTCTAACTTCTCCGCATTTCTATAACGATGATTTTTTAAGCAAAGAATGAGGGCAGTCGCAGCTTCTTCCTCGGCTGTTATACCTCTGAATACCGCCATTTCATTATCGAAGCCCTCTAAAATACAGGCTTTTTCCAAATGCTTTATGGCATTTTCACAGCATTGTCTGACTCGACCAGTACAATGCTTTATAGCTTTAAGAGTCTCTTTTTCAAAGTTCGAGTATTCAATACCTTCCATAGATTTAATAGCCTGCAGCCTCGAAGTTTTATACATCGTACTAGATATACAATAAAATTCTAATATTTCCTAAAGAGATAATGCACTTCGCCCACTGCTCTTAAGAACTTAGCGCTTAACTCTTTTTCGATAAACTTAATATCGGCATTGGTAACGAGGTCTCGAGTTATAACATCAATCGATTTGGGGTTTTGGTGGTTAACACAAGTTAGACATGTTTTGCTGCCTGTATGCTTGGTGTAGACGTATTGCATGTGTGGCACTCCCTGCCTAGATTAAGATATATAAGTATGGGTAGAGAGCTGCACAAAAGCCATTTGTGCTTTCAATTATGTCACACAATGCTACTATTTTGTGTCACACACTCACCGTAAATAGTGATACTTTCTAGGGTAGAAAAAGCCCTTGCGGGCTTTTTTTATGTCTGTGATTTAATACCCGTAGATTAACGGCGGTTCTTACGGGCCCGGGCGCGGCGCTGACGCTTTTCTTCTTCCTTGGCCGCTTTTTTGGCCTCGGCTGCGGCGCGTAGTTCAGCCACCATCAGCTCTTCGCGCTCACGCATCTCAGGCGTTTCCATGCTCACTCGGCCAAGCACTGCATCGCGCAGCTCATTGATTAAAATTTCCGAGAACTTATGCAGGTCTACCTGGTTACCACCACGAATACAGCCCCGATTTTTACCCGCCGCCAACATAAAGTCATAATCATGCTCGGGTAAGGGGTTAACCTTGTAACGGTCAATCAGCAACTGCGGATAAGCTTGAAGCAAATACTCCGCGGTGTAGCTGGCCACTTCTTCATAATCTATGGCGGTATCGCGAATAGCGCCGGTGGCTGCTAAGCGATAGCCGGAGTTTTCATTCTCAACCTTGGGCCAGAGCATTCCTGGGGTATCATAAAGCATGATGCCTTCATCGATTTTAATCCGCTGCTGCGCCTTGGTTACCGCCGGTTCGTTACCGGTTTTGGCGACGATACGCCCCGCCAGGGTATTGATCAAGGTCGACTTACCAACATTGGGAATACCCATGATCATGGCTTTAATTTGTTTATCGGCACCCACCTTGTGAGGCACCAGCTTTTTACACAGCTCGACTATTTTGCCCACCTGCGCGGCCTTATCATGCTCCAGCGGCAGAGCCTTAACACCACTTTCCTGCTCAAGATAATTGAGCCATTGCGTGGTCATCTGTGGATCGGCCAAATCGGCCTTATTCAGGATCTTGATCACCGGCTTATCGCCGCGCAGTGCACCCACCATGGGGTTCTCGCTGCTGTAGGGAATACGCGCGTCCAGTACTTCAATAATCACGTCCATTTGCGGCATGATTTCTTTTATTTCATTGCGCGCCTTGTTCATATGGCCCGGAAACCATTGAATTCCTGCTCTACTCATTCGCTTTATAACCTTATATTTAATCAAGCAGTTGCTGGTGCAGCGTTATAAAACACCACTTTGAGCGCCGAAGTTACGCATGCAACTCTACCAATAACCCCTATTGTACTATCGCTGGCGCCGAGTTTCACGACTTTGCCTGCCAACGAGCTAGAGCAAATGAGCAGATGAGGGTGTATACTGCCCGCTTTGCTCGCCTAGGAAGTAGTTGTTATGGCATTAAAGGCCACCATAATTAAAGCGCGTCTCAATATCAGTGATATGAATCGCCACCACTATCAAGAATACCCTTTAACCGTCGCCCAGCATCCTTCGGAAACCGAGCAACGACTGATGATCCGCCTGCTGGCTTTTGCCTTACATGCCAATGATGAGCTGCAATTTACCAAAGGCCTGTGCGCCGAAGACGAGCCGGAATTATGGCAACGGGAAATGGATGACAGCATCAGCCTGTGGATAGATCTCGGTCTGCCCGATGAAAAGCGCCTCAAAAAAGCCTGCACTCGTGCCCAAGAAGTAGTGCTGTACGCCTATGGCGAAAACAACCAGGAAATTTGGTGGCAAAAGAATCAGCAAAAGTTAAGCCAGTTTAAAAATCTTAGGGTGATCAGCTTGAACTATGAGCAGACTCAGCAACTGGCGGCCATGGCCTCGCGCAGCGTCGACCTCACCATTAGCATAGAAGATGCCGAAGTATGGGTGAGCAACCAGGAGCAAACGCTGCAAATTACCTTGACCTCTTGGCAGGGTCAGGGCTAAATAGCCAAAACTGGGACAAAGTGTTGGTGACGATTCGTCATGAATTATGTCGGACCTAGGTCAAGGTGTGGGTAAGGATAAGTATGATCACTAAGGTAGTAGTTTTACATGGCTTGTATATGTCGGGTTTTGTTATGCGCCCTCTGTGCGCACGGCTGCAAAAACACGGCTACGATATACTCAACCTGTCATATAACACCTTAGATCCCAATACCGATGAGATCTTCGCCCGCATCAATGCCTTTATCGGCGATCAGGACTGCGCCTTTGTCTGCCATTCCTTGGGCGGCCTGATCGCACGACGCTATCTCAGCCAGGATTTCCCCCAAGCGGATCAGGTAAAAAAGGTTTTTACCCTGGGCACGCCCCACAAGGGTGCCAAGATAGTCCATCATATGCAGCAAAAAGGTATGCAGGCGCTGCTAAAAAACAGCCTGGAATATCTGGCCAGTGAAAATCAAGACTGGCCCTTTAACGCCAAGCTCTACAGCATTGCCGGTGACTTACCTCTGGGCCTGTTACCCCTGTTTGAACAGGGACACCCATGCGATGGTACGGTCAAGGTCGATGAAACCAAGCTCAACGGCATGGCGCAGCACAAAATATTTCACCTTAGCCACACCAGCCTGATCTACTCCCGCAAAGTCGTTGCTTATATTCTTGAGCAACTGCGCGAGGATTAATCCTCAGCAGCAGCGGCAATCTTATAAGCAACCATAGCGATAATAGCCAGCACTAGAGGGATAGGTGCTGCAATCATGCCGAAGGCATCGGAATTTGCGTAGCTGGCACCGGCAAGGTGACCCACTAAAGTAATTACAAAGGTGAGAACGGCAATAACACAAACTGTGATTTCAGCTTTTTTCGATTTATTCATAACCACATCTCCTATGTCGATGTTCAGATTATGCTCCCCTAGTGCATACAAATATTGCGCTAAATCAACTTTCAGTGTCGCTTTTTTGAGCTCACAATCCGCCTTTGCGATAGATCAATATTTCACCATGAGCACCTTGTTTTTGGCATAAATCATGCCCATGTCATTAGTTACAAGCGTATGCAAATCATTTTATTTGATGGCTTAAATCGATTTTATCCGCTTGTTATTAATGGGCTTTAAGCCATACTGAAGACAACTTCTAAACGCAAAGGAGACAGCTATGTCGCAAGTAAATGCTATTGGATTAGATACTCAAGAAACAGAAACTATCATCGATGAGCTCAACCGCTTATTGAGCTGCTATCAAATTCAATACATGAACGCTCGAGGCTTTCATTGGAATATAAAAGGCCGCGACTTTTTCGAACTGCACGTCAAATTTGAAGAAATCTACAACCTGTTACTGGAAAAGGTCGATGAAATCGCCGAACGCATTCTTACCCTGGGAGGGGAACCGCTGCATGCGTTTACAGATTATATCGAGCTGAGCCAGATCAACGAGGCTAAAAATATCAGCGATGGTGGTCAGGCGTTGCAAAACCTCCTTGAGGGCTATACCACCTTGATCAAGATGCAGCGCAACATTCTTGTCGATGCCAGTGATAATGAAGATGAAGGCACGGCGGCATTAATGAGCGACTACATCAAAGAACAGGAAAAGCTGGTGTGGATGCTTAAAGCCTATCTCGACTAAAAGTCCATCAAGCCAGGCGACAACTTAGCGCCTGGCTTTCTTAACTACCGACTTTACTAGCCTTCAGGAGCAGAGCATGACCCCTAAATACCGCCGCGAACACGATAGCATGGGGGAGCTCAAGGTTCCCGTCAACGCCCTCTATCAAGCGCAAACACAGCGCGCCGTAAATAATTTTAAAATCAGTTCGCTAACCATGCCGAGCCGCTTTATTACCGCGCTCGCCCATATCAAACGCGCCGCAGCTAAGGTCAATACTGAGCTCGGCTATTTAGATACCAAGACAGGTTCGGCTATCGCCAAAGCATGTAGCGAAATCATCGCTGGAGAGCACTTAGAACACTTCCCCGTTGATGTATTTCAGACCGGCTCAGGCACCAGCACCAATATGAATGCCAATGAAGTGATTGCCACCCGTGCCACTGATCTGCTCGGTGCCAAGGTGCACCCCAATGATCAAGTGAATATGGGGCAAAGCTCTAATGATGTAATCCCCACGGCCATCCATGTCAGTAGTGCCATTGCCATCGAGCAGGAACTGCTACCAGCCTTGGATCATCTTGCAGAGGTGATCGCGGCCAAGATTGAACAGGTTGGCGAGTTGGTCAAAACCGGACGCACCCATCTTATGGATGCCATGCCGGTTACCTTTGCGCAAAGCATGTCAGCCTGGCACACGCAAATCGTCGCCGCCAGAGCCCATATCAGCCACAGCGCAGCTGCCCTGTTACAGCTCGCTCAAGGGGGCACTGCGGTCGGCACTGGCATTAATGCCGATCCACATTTCGCTACACATTTTGCCAAAGAAATGACCAAGCAAACTGGCGTGGATTTCAGTGCCGCAGAGAACCTCTTCTTTCATATCTCCACCCAGGATACCGTGGTCGCCGTTTCTGGGCAGCTTAAAACCGCTGCGGTGGCACTAATGAAAATAGCCAATGACTTGCGCTGGATGAACTCGGGCCCGCTCGGTGGTTTGGCTGAAATAGAGCTGGAAGCACTGCAGCCTGGCTCATCGATTATGCCCGGCAAGGTCAACCCGGTGATCCCGGAAGCCACCACCATGGCCGCCGCTCAGGTGATAGGTAACGACACCACTATCACAATCGCCGGTCAGTCAGGTAATTTCGAACTCAATGTTATGTTGCCGGTGATCGCCTATAACGTACTGCAAAGCATAGAGTTACTTAGCAACAGCAGTAGAGCGCTGGCCGATAAAGCCATCGCCAGCTTTAAGGTAAGCGAAGAAAATCTCACCCGCTCCTTAGCTAAAAACCCTATTTTAGTCACCGCCCTAAACCCAATTATCGGTTATGAAAAAGCGGCGCAAATCGCTAAAAAAGCCTATGCCGAAAAGCGTGCCATACTCGATGTCGCCGCCGCTGAAACAGATATTCCCTATGAAGACTTATTGCAATTACTGGATCCCAAAAAGCTTACCCAAGGGGGCATTGAAAATTAGTGCAGGTATGGTTAAAGGATAAAAAGCAAGCATTTGCGCACGGCTAAAATGTCAGTATGATGGTGCTTAAGATCATCAACAAAAGAATAAACTTATTATGCGATTATCATTTATAGCCATCGCGGTGCTGGCGCTTAGCGCCTGTAATAACAGTAGCCAAGCGGAAACTCAGACCTTAGCTGCGGAACAGCCAAACCAAGCACAACAACTAGACAACCAACTTAAGCCGGCACCTAAACAGCTGGTCACTACAAAAAACCCTATCAGAGTGGAAAATATGCAGATCACCGCCACCCCTGAGTCTATCGCTCAAGGTTATAAGCAGATCCATGAACTTACGGCGGATAAATCCTGTGATAGCACTGAGCAATGCCAGGTGGTTGCCGTTGGCAGCAGAGCCTGTGGTGGTGCCAATGAATACCTTGTATTTTCGACTAAGACAGCAGATGCCGCCCAGGTTAAAACATTGGCAGAAGAAATCACTGTGCAAGAGCGTCAATTTAACCTGAAGACCGGGGCAGTGAGCATTTGCGAACACCTAATGCGTCCATCAACCCAGTGCCAACAGTCCCAGTGCGTTAAAATTCAGGGCTCCTCTTCTTCGGTTTACTAATCTCAGTAACCAAATAAGCTGAGCAGTAAAGACAGGACAATAATCGCCAAGAGACAAAGTAAGGCCCTGATAATATATCGGGGCCGCATTTCTTGGCGGCGCCATTGAAAATAAAGAAATTTAGCAAAATAAGTGGCAGCCACCCCAAATAGTGCAAACACCAATAAATATGCACCTAGTGCTATCACAACAACCTCGACACTATTCTCTAATCATCCCTAATAGCCTAACAAGTTCACTCCCTTAATACCAAGAAAAGCCAGCCTAATCCAAGCGTGTTTTTTATATCTTGATTTTGCAAGGCTAAAGCCGCGCCTACAGATAGCTGTGGGAGTTTTTTAAGTCGGGGCTGGCCGACAAGGCCGTTGTAGGTCGGGGTTTACCCCGACAAGGTGCAACCCCATGCCGCATTGTCGGCCTAAAAGACCGACCTACAAACGCAAAAAACCCGCTACATTGATTGTAGGTCGGGGTTTACCCCGACAAGGTGCAAATCCATGCCGCATTGTCGGCCTAAAAGACCGACCTACAAACGCAAAAAACCCGCTACATTGATTGTAGGTCGGGGTTTACCCCGACAAGGTGCAAATACATGCCACAATGACATGCCGCATTGTCGGCCTAAGAGGCCTACCTACAAACGCAAAAAACCCGCTCATTGAGCGGGTTTTTCTGAATAGGAGCCTGGTGATGACCTACTTTCACATAGCAAATGCCACACTATCCTCGACCGGGGCCGGCCATCCGGCTGTTCCGTTTCACTGCTGAGTTTGGGTGACGAGAAACCGAAGCCCCGCTTCGCAGTTCGAGGAAGTGAGCGCATGGATGCGCGAAGGGGAGATACTTCATGGATG
>NZ_PQBY01000016.1:431763-589088 GCF_002964645.1 Pseudoalteromonas sp. T1lg22 | reverse complement strand
TCATCTAGCGAACTAGAATCTGCTGTTAGAACTCAATCTGTACGAGTGCCCACACAGATGATTGCTTCATATTTTTAAAGAACGTTGCGACTCGTTGTCGCTGCGGCTTTCACCGCGTTAGGGCTGCGCATTCTACGCTTTCCTGATTTGTTGTCAACACTTAATTTTGAGAAAGTTTTCATTTTTCAAAACTGAAGTTTTATTTGACTCCCTGAGCCGCTAGCGCCTCGCTATGCGTTGCTGCCTGCCGTCTCAGTGGGGTCGCATTATAGGGAGATTCGATTTCGACGCAAGCCCTTTTTTAAAGAAAATTGCTAAAAATAGATCGTTCGCCTAAAAAGCGCCCGATAGACATACTTTTTATACGTTTTTAAGCAAATAATCACCTCGAATAGCTTGGTAAACTAAAGAGGTGGCTCTTTTTCGTACGACTAATGTTTATTACGAACCTTTATTGCGAACCTGGACCCGCCTAGTTAGAGTTAGGGTATTAGTCATACATCAGTGATAGGAACCTGATATGAGCTTACAAAGTTATAAAGATAAATCTCCCCAGGTACACAAATCGGCATACATTCACGAGTCCGCCGTGATCGTGGGCGATGTTGAAATTGCAGAAGACGCCAGCATCTGGCCCTTGGTGGCCGCACGCGGAGACGTTAACTATATGCGTATTGGCAAACGTTCCAATATTCAGGATGGGACCGTGCTTCATCTGACTCGTGCCAGTGCCTCAAACCCGGTAGGTTATCCGCTCATTATTGGTGAGGATGTAACCGTGGGTCACAAAGCCATGTTACACGGATGCCGTCTTGGTAATCGTATCCTGGTCGGCATGGGCGCCATCATTATGGACAACGTGATAGTGGAAGATGATGTGATCATTGGTGGCGGTGCGCTTGTGCCTCCCAACAAAACCTTAGAGTCAGGTTATTTATATGTGGGTAGCCCAGTAAAGCAGGCGCGTCCGTTAAGCGATGAGGAGCGCGCCTTCTTAAAGGTGTCGGCGGATAACTATGTTCGCCTAAAGGATGAATACCTAAACGAGGTTAAGCCAGTGCTTTAATCTGTACTTCGCCTTCTTCACCGAAGGCTTCCTCTTCTATTTGTTGCTCAGCCAACTCTTCATAATCAAAGCGGTGTTCGGCAAAATGCGCCAGAGCATCGCTGCGCTCCTTCACCTTAAGCTCGATAATACAAGGTAAAAGTAGCCCATTAACCATGGCATAAAAGGTAATAACACCATTTTCATATTCGACTCTGTCAACAAATTGAATTGCTTGATTCATTATAATCGCCCCTCTTTTAGCGCTGCTATTATAGGCGCACAATCGGGCATTTGCCCACGCCAAAGTTGATATGCATGGGCAGCCTGCGCCACCAGCATACCCAAACCATCCGCCGTAACTATATTCGGATTGATCTTGGATGCCCAACACATAAAAGATGTGGCCTGCTCTGCATAAAACATATCGTAGGCAAACTGAGCCCCTTCGAGATAGCTGGCCTGTAAGCCAGGTAGCTCACCGGTGACGCTGGAAGATGTTGAATTTATGACAATATCCCAGCTTTGCGTGTTTTGACCTGTTAAGCCCCCATAACTGACGTTTTGGTATTGGCTAATACGTTCTACCAACTGCTTTGCTTTTTCCTCGGTGCGATTGACCACATGCAGTTGCTCAATCCCGGCTTCAAGCAAAGGCAAGGCGGCGCCCTTTGCCGCACCACCTGCGCCAATTAACAACACATGCTTGCCTGCCAGTGAGCCACTCAAGCGCTGCAGATCACTAACTAAACCAATGCCATCCGTGTTATCGCCTTTTAAGCCCCCGCCTTCTTCAAGAATTAAGGTATTTACGGCGCCAGCCAGGCGGGCTCGTTCACTCAGAGTATCAACTAGGGCAAAGGCCTGCTCTTTAAATGGCAGAGTAACATTGGCACCGCAGCCCCCCTGGCTAAAAAACTCGCTGACGCAGTCAACAAAGCCGTCGAGCGGTGCTAAAATGCGCTGATATTCTATTTGTTCACCTAATTGCGCCGCAAAGGCATGGTGAATGAGGGGTGATTTTGAGTGCGCTATGGGGTTACCAAACACCGCGTATTTATCCATTATCCTTTCCTTATATCGAGCGCATCATGAAGCAGTTACTAAAACGCATCTTTAGCAAAGATGCAAAAAATTCTCAGCAAAGTACAGGCGACGTCCACCCTGATGTTGAGCGTACCCCAATACGAACTAATGGGCGGCGAAAAAGGTGCTCGTGCCCTCGCCAATCGATTCTACGACATAATGGCCAGCGATGCGTACGCCAAGCCCTTATATGATATGCATCCGCAGCCATTGGATCGTATTCGCCAGGTATTCTTTGAATTTTTATCTGGTTGGTTAGGTGGCCCGGATCTGTTTGTAGAAAAATATGGTCACCCACGCTTACGTCAGCGTCATATGCCCTTCCCGGTCACTGCCGAGCTTAGAGATCAGTGGATGTACTGTATGAATAAGGCGCTGGATATGGAAGTCGATAATCCGGTGCTACGTGAGGGTTTGCGACAGTCGCTCACCCAGCTGGCGACTCATATGATCAATAGCGACAACTAAAAAACGCGGCCGATGCCGCGTTTTTCTACTTTTATACCCAGTCTTTTGGTTTCAGGTAATGCTCATAGAGTTCTGACTCTGGCGAACCCGGCTCAGGGTTAAAGTCATACTCCCAGCGCGCCAATGGCGGCATCGACATCAATATCGACTCGGTACGCCCACCGGTTTGCAAACCAAACAAGGTGCCTCTATCCCACACCAGGTTAAATTCAACGTAGCGACCACGGCGATACAATTGGAATTGACGCTCTGCCTCGCCATAAGGCGTGTCCTTGCGCTTTGCAATCAAAGGCAGGTATGCATCTAGGTATCCGTTACCCACAGCCTGCATAAAGGCAAAGCTCTTCTCAAAGCCCCATTCGTTAAGATCATCGAAGAAGAGTCCACCCACGCCGCGCGTCTCATCCCGGTGTTTCAGATAGAAGTATTCGTCACACCAGGTTTTATACTTGGGATACACCTCATCACCAAAGGGGGCGCACAGGTCATGGGCAACCTGGTGCCAATGTTTTACATCTTCAAGCTGCGGATAAAAAGGAGTTAAATCAAAACCACCGCCAAACCACCAAATCGGTTCCTCACCCTCTTTCTCGGCAATAAAGAAACGCACATTGGCATGACTGGTGGGAATATGCGGGTTTTTTGGGTGAATCACCAGGGACACACCACAGGCATGGAAGCTTCGGCCGGCTAATTCCGGGCGATGTGCGGTCGCAGATGCGGGCATGGAAGCACCAAATACATGAGAGTAGTTTACGCCACCTTGCTCGATAACATTGCCATCACGGATCACTCGGGTACGACCGCCGCCGCCCTCTTCGCGTTGCCATGCATCTTCAACGAACTGGGCGCCGCCATCGGCTTCTTCCAATCCGGCACAAATCTTATCCTGCAACGCCATTAAGTAGGTTTTAACCTGGGTCAGTAACTCTGAATGCATGCTTATCCTCGAATAATTTGTCCGTTCATGGCGTCTTTGATCACGCTAGGCTGGTCAGCGCCACCCAAGGGCTCATCGACATAAAAGCCAACTTGTTCGCCAAAGGTAGCCTGTCCTTGCGCGATTGACGCAACCGGTTCATGACCGCTTAAGTTAGCGCTGGTAGACACGATTGGGCCACCAAATTCTTGGCATAAGCGCTTAACTGTGGGGTGAGCACTGACGCGCACGGCGATAGAGTCAAACGCGCCGGTAAGCCACTTGGGCGTCGTTGCTGCTGCCGGCATCACCCAGGTCACGGCACCGGGCCACTGCGAAAAAATATCCGCGCGCTTATTCATGGGAATTCGATGATCGGCCACATAAGGAAGTAATTGACCATAGTTGTCGGCGATTAAAATCAGGCCTTTTTCAACCGGGCGTTGTTTGATTGCCAGCAAGGCTTCAACGGCCGCTTGATTCATAGGGTCACAGCCCAAGCCGTATACCGCCTCGGTGGGGTAAAGAATTACTTCGCCCTGTTGCAAACTGCTCAGCGCCGTTTTCGGCTGTTCTGCATCACTCACTGTCCGCTCTCCGCATCATCGGGCTGTTTGTGCCCACAGTTCTTTTGCGGGCATTGTAGCATAGCTCCCTCGGCAAAGTGGCGTTTCATCATGACCGGCCACTGACACTGTTCACAGGTCACCGCAACAGGCGGGTAATTCAGGCTGTATTTGCACTTGGGGTAGACATCACAGGAATAAAAAGCCTTACCATATTTGCTGCTGCGCTGGGTTAAATGACCTTTATTACACTTAGGGCAAGGCGGCAAAGCGCTGTCTCGTTCACTTTGCTCACGTTGATCGGCGATATAGTGACACTCGGGAAAGTTGGTGCAGCCGATAAACATGCCAAAACGGCCATTTTTAACTGCCAAGGGCGCGCTACATTGCGGACAGGGATTATCCTCAAGCACTTTTAGGGTACTGGTATCATGTTGATGCAAGGGGCGAATAAAGTGGCATGTTGGATAACTGGCACAACCTAAAAAGGCACCGGATTTGGAATGACGCATTACCAGCTCGCTGCCACATTCTGGGCATACCTCGTACTCTTTTTCCAACGCGTGTTTATCGGCATTAAATAAAGAATGATCTATTTTCGTCATGCGCACCCAGCCCCTTGGTTAATGTGCGCCCAATATACTCAGACTCCGATGAAGATCAAGCTTAATGCAGGGTCGGATTGGGGTCGTCAAAGATTAAGTCTTCCATCTGCGCATAGGCATGCTCCTGACCAGGCACACTGAGAAGCACCATTAACACCACCCACTTAAGGTCATCCAGGGCTATTTGTGCATGATCTAAGGCCATGGCTCTGTCTATCACCATTTCACGCGTGGTGCCGTTGATCACACCGACCTGCTCTAAAAACAGTAAGAAGCCTTGGCATTGAATATCAAGCTTAATGCTTTCCTCACCTGTGTAGATACGACAGGCTGCGGCTGGGGTTCTATCCAGATACGGACTCTCATCGCTGTGCTGCAACTGTGCCAGTTGCTCAAGCCAATCCAAGGCCTTGTATATTTCCGGGCTGTTAAAACCGGCCTTGAGTAATTCATCGGTAAGCACGCTTTCTTCGACAAAGATTTCGCTTTCGTTATGAATATAGTTTTCAAACAAATACATTAGGATATCAAACATGTCACTCGCCCCCTACTCTGGTATAGCCGCCCGAAGTGCTAATAATGCTGCCTTCGAGTTCTAAGTCTATTAATAGCGTTAATAATTGCGCGATTGGAATTTGCGAGCTCAAAGCTATAGCGTCTATGCTGGTTGGCTCAAAACCAATATGGCGAAGTAAAGTGTTCTCATCCTCTTTTTCTACTCCCTCATTATTTATATATAGACCCTTTTGTTGATAACAACCTAATTCGGCTAACACATCTTCGGCATTTTCCACTAGCGCCGCCCCATGCTTGATCAAAGCATGGCAGCCACGGGAATATGGGTTATTCACCGCCCCGGGCATAGCCATCACCTCACGGTTATAATCCATCGCCAGTTCGGCGGTGATCAGGGAGCCGCTTTTTTGCTCCGCTTCAACGACTAAGGTACCTAGACTTAACCCGGCGATAACCCGGTTGCGACGGGGGAAGTGCTGCGCCCGCGGTTGTGTTCCGGGCAAAAACTCACTAACCAATAGGCCATGTTGGGCAATTTGCTCCCGCAACGCCTTGTTACGACGCGGGTAACATAAATCAACTCCCGTACCCAGCACAGCCAAGGTCGCTCCACCATTATGCAATGCCCCCAGATGGGCGCTGGCATCTATCCCCATGGCCATGCCAGAGGTTACGGCCAGTCCTGCATCACTGAGCTGAGCGGCAAACTCAAAGGCATGGTGCTTCCCACCTATACTCGCCCCTCGGCTGCCGACAATCGCCACCTGAGGCTGGGCCAATAAGCGACTATTGCCTATACAGAATAAAAGTAAGGGTGGGTCGGGCAATTCCTTTAACAACGGCGGATACAAGGTGTTAGCCAGACTGATCACAGCTATGCCCTGATGGCGATACTCGCTCAGCTCTTGTTGCAAGGGTTCAAGTTTAGCTGTGGCCAAATAAGCAGCAATATCGCGGCGCAAGCCAGCTTCAATAAGCACCTCTGCATCGGCGACTAAATCAAGTATGGGAATATGTTGTAGCAAGGTATAAGCGCTACGCAAACCAAGACCCGGCGTGCGCATCAACGCCAGTAGGTTGGCATCGGCTAGAAATAAATCGGCCTCTGAAGAGGCCGATAGATTAGATTCACTCTGTGTCATGCTCCCTCCTTGAGCACGACCCAAAAGCTTGTTACGGAAAGCGTTAGTTAGTCAACGCTTATAAGATCTCCGACACGTATGGGTCGTAATGTTTTGGTAATGATGGCATAGCTTACACGGTCTTGAACTTTAAGAACCATAAGCTCACCCACCTTTTCCTTGGGCATATGCCAGGTCTTGTTATCCGCATCCTCTTCCAAGCCCATGCCTTCTTCCATATTCGACATAAACTTATCGTAGGTACTGGAGTCTTCTTTATATTGAGGACCATCGCGACCATCGATTACTGTGGGTGACTGACGGCGGATATCAAACATGTGACCCGCTTTAACTTCGTCTACTAAACCACGGTTTAGCACCACAATATCCATCTGGCTAAATTCACGAAGCTGATTAGATGAAGCGATGATTTCACCATCAATGTCAGTCTCGGGACGGCGCATCTGGAAAGATGCAGGCAAACTTTGACCCTGGTTAACCGGCATTAAGAAATCACCGGCATTAATTTCGCGCTTAACACCATCAACGAAGATGGACGCAGGCACACCAGAGTTTACATCGCCGCTGCGGAACGCCTTGGCGGTGGCCACAAGTTTCACCTCATAACCCAACAGCTCATCGGTCTGAGGGTCAATATAAGGGCGGTTCTTGTGATAGATGGCATAACTACTGTTACGCTCCAGGTCACCTTTCACGTAAAGAATATGACCCTGAGTAGAGCGTTTCACATTCTCGTTGGCACCCAGCACATAAGGTTGAGCATTAATCTGCTCTTCACTTAGCGCTTGTTCGTAAGTCAAAAACGGGCGCAGCAGCTCCAACGACAAAGTTGGTAGTGCGTCTCGCTTCAATGTCTTGCGACCATGTGGCGATAGTTTCTGATAGTTGTCCGGGCGTTTAACCACTAAGCGCGGTCGCCCTTGGGCGTCGTACACTAGATACAGTGTATCGCCAGGGTAAATAAGGTGAGGGTTATCAATTTGTGGGTTCATTTGCCAAAGCTCTGGCCACAGCCAAGGCTTATCCAAATAAATAGCAGAGATATCCCATAGTGTATCTCCCTTCTTCACCACATATTGTTCCGGTGCGTCGTTTTTGACTGCTAAAACATCTGCTAATGATGGAAAAGCAACCGCAAGAGCAAATACGGCAGCTGATAGCTGTTTAATCATTGTAATGAGCTTCCTAAAGCTTGTTTTATTATATTTATTACCCAATAACCTGTTAAAGGTGCACACGAATGGCTAAAATAAAAACATAACACAATACCTGATATTTAGCACAATTTTTAATAAGGCAATTATGGCACTTTTAGAAGTACTTAGGTTCCCAGATGAACGTTTACGCACGATTGCAGCACCTGTCGAACAAGTGGATGACAGCATTCGTAGCATTACAGAAGACATGTTAGCCACCATGTATGACGAAAATGGTATCGGTTTAGCTGCAACGCAAGTCGATATTCACCAACGCATTGTGGTTATTGATGTTTCTGAGGAACGTGATGAGCCTCTGATCCTTATCAACCCTGAGATCACGCACAAAAACGGCTCTACCGTTAGCGAAGAAGGATGCCTGTCAGTTCCCCATTCGTATGCCAAGGTTGATCGCGCCGAAACCGTAACCGTAAAAGCCCTGAATGCCCAAGGCGAAGAGTTTACTTTGGACGCCGATGGCTTATTGGCCATCTGTATTCAACACGAATTAGATCACCTAATTGGTAAGTTATTTATTGATTACTTGTCGCCGCTAAAACGTCAGCGTATTCGTAAAAAGCTTGAAAAAGAAGCCCGTCTGGCCGCTAAAGCTTAATTACAAGGAATCACAGTGACACAAGCCCTTCGCATCGTATTTGCCGGTACACCGGACTTTGCTGCACGCCATTTGCAGGCATTAATCGACTCAGACCATGAGGTGGTTGGCGTATACAGCCAGCCGGATCGCCCCGCCGGACGTGGTAAAAAACTCAAAGCCAGTGAGGTAAAGACCCTGGCTCTAGAGCACGACCTCCCGGTGTTTCAGCCAGCCAGCCTGAAAAGTGAAGAAGCGCAGCAGCAACTCGCCGCATTAAATGCCGATATCATGGTGGTAGTCGCCTACGGCTTGCTGCTGCCTAAAAGCATTTTAGAGACGCCAAAACTTGGTTGTATCAATGTCCATGGCTCGATTCTGCCGCGTTGGCGCGGTGCCGCACCGATACAAAGAGCGATTTGGGCCGGCGACGCAGAAACCGGTGTAACCATAATGCAGATGGACGAAGGCCTGGATACCGGTGACATGCTCAGCATTAGCCGCTGTGCCATAGATGCCAAGGAAACCTCGGCCTCGCTCTACGCTAAATTGGCGGAGCTTGGCCCCTCGGCACTGATAGAAACATTGGCCAACATAGAAAGCATCACTCCGCAGCAGCAAGATGAGCAACGCGCCAACTATGCGCACAAGCTCTCCAAACAAGAAGCCCTGCTGGATTGGCAACAGGAAGCGGTGCAGTTAGAGCGCAATATTCGCGCCTTTAACCCCTGGCCGGTCAGTTATACGGAAATGGCCGGTAATACGGTGAAGGTATGGCAAGCCGAGGTGGTTGCCGAACAAGGCACGCCAGGCACCATTTTACGCGCCGACAAAAGTGGCATAGTGATCGCCTGTGCGACCGACGCTCTAAAAATAACTCAGCTACAGCCTCAAGGTAAGAAACCTATGTCGAGCCAGGATTTCCTTAACGGCCGTGCCGATTGGGTCACAGTTAGCAGTTCATTAGCCACTGCGGATAATCAAGGTGAGTAATGTTCGCGCCCAGGCGGCGCACACCCTTTACCAGGTAGTCGACAAAGGTATTTCTCTGTCTGTGGCCCTGCCCAGATACAGCCGCGATCTAAGCCCGCAAGACAAGGCGCTGATGCAACAAATGTGCTTCGGCGTTTTACGTTATTTGCCAAGCCTGGAGTTTTATTGTCAGCAATTGCTTGAAAAGCCATTGAAAGGCAAAAGCCGGGTTTATCAATTTCTGCTCTACGTTGGCTTATATCAATTGCAATATATGCGCGTGCCCGAGCATGCCGCCGTGGCCGAAACGGTCAACGCCCTAAAGTCCATGCGTGCGGTGGGCCTCAAAGGCCTGGTTAACGCCGTGCTACGCACCTTTCAACGCCAACAACAAGGTCTGGAAGAGCAAGCGGAACAAATTGATGCCTGCAAATACAATCACCCGGGCTGGTTGATTAAAAAGCTACAGCGTGATTACCCAGAGCAATGGCAAGATATTATCGAAGAAAATCAGCAACAGGCGCCCATGTGGCTAAGAGCGAATAATCGCCTGAATAACCGCGACGCCTATGCCGACAAGCTGTTTGATAAAAGCATAGGCTTTAGCATAGATGAAGCCTTCCAAGATGCTATCCGCCTCGATAAGGCCATGGATGTATTTGCCCTGCCCGAGTTCGAGCGCGGCGCCTGTTCGGTACAGGATGCAGCAGCCCAGCAGGCAGCAAGGCTTCTGGACCCACAGGACGGTGAACTTATTCTCGATGCCTGTGCAGCGCCCGGTGGCAAAACCTGTCATATTCTCGAGCTTGCCGATGCCCGTGTCGTCGCTCTTGATGCCGATGCCCAGCGTCTTGAACGCGTTAATGAAAACCTAGAGCGAATCGGTTTAAACGCCGAATTAATCTGCGCTCAGGCGGAGCAAACCGAGCAATGGTATCAGGGCGAGCAGTTCGACCGTATTCTCCTCGATGTGCCCTGTTCGGCCACCGGGGTGATCCGCCGTCATCCGGATATCAAGTGGCTGCGTCGCGGCAGCGATATCGATGAATTGGCACAATTGCAAGCAAGCATACTTGAAGCCATCTGGCCGCTATTGAAATCCGGCGGTACTCTGGTTTACGCCACCTGTTCGGTATTAAGCGAGGAAAACCAATCGCAAATACGGGCATTTTTGGCCAAACATGGTGACGCCAGGCATATAGCGTTGCATGATAAGGATACCGAGCAGCAGCCGGGTTGGCAGTTGTTGCCGGGTGAAACCGATGGTTTTTACTACGCAAAAATAATAAAGCAGTGACATAGTCATGAAAATTATCATCTTAGGTGCAGGCCAGGTTGGCGGCACATTGGCGGAAAACTTAGTGGGTGAGCAAAACGAGATCACCGTGGTCGATATCGACGGTGACCGCTTGCGAGAGCTGCAAGACAAATATGACTTGCAAGGCGTAAATGGCCACAGCGCTCACCCCGATGTGCTGCGCAAGGCCGGCGCCGAAGATGCGGATATGATCATCGCCGTGACTAGCTCCGACGAAGTGAACATGGTGGCCTGTCAGGTTGCCTACAGTATCTTTAACACCCCGACTAAAATTGCGCGGATCCGCTCGGAGCAATACTTACGTTATCGCCAGCAGTTATTCCACAATGATGACCTGCCCGTTGATCACTACATAGCTCCCGAGGCTCTGGTCACCAAGTATATTCGCCGCTTAATCGACTACCCTGGCGCCCTGCAGGTGTTGCAGTTTGCCGACGGTAAACTGTCCTTGGTGGCGGTTAAGGCCTACTACGGCGGTATGCTGGTTGGTTATGCGCTCTCAGCGTTAAAGGAACATATTCCCAACGTGGAAACCCGGGTTGCCGCCATTTACCGTCAGGGTAAGGCCATCAAGCCGCTGGGAACTACGGTTATCGAAGCCGATGATGAAGTCTTCTTTATCGCCGCAACCAAGCATATTCGCGCGGTAATGAGCGAGCTGCAAAAGCTGGAACGCTCATATAAAAAGATCATGATTGCCGGCGGCGGTAATATAGGCGCAGGCCTGGCTCGCTCACTGGAGAAAAACCACAGCGTCAAACTGCTGGAGCGCAACCCTATGCGGGCCGAGCAGCTCTCGGAAATGCTTGATGATACTGTGGTTTTCTGTGGTGACGCCTCGGATCAGGAGCTGTTGTCAGAAGAGCATATCGAGCAGGTAGATGTCTTTATCGCCGTGACCAACGATGATGAAGCGAATATCATGTCGGCCATGCTGGCCAAGCGCATGGGTGCGCAAAAAACCATGGTGCTAATTCAGCGCGGTGCCTATGTGGATCTGGTTCAAGGTGGTGAGATAGATATTGCCATTTCGCCGCAACAGGCGACCATTTCGGCCCTGTTAACCCATGTTCGCCGTGGTGATATAGTGAACGTTTACTCACTGCGTAAGGGCGCTGCTGAAGCCATTGAGGCTGTGGCCCATGGCGATGAAAACACCTCAAAGGTGGTGGGTCGTGCCATTAGTGAAATCAAACTCCCTTCGGGCACTACCATTGGCGCCATAGTGCGTAATGATGATGTACTTATCGCCCATGACGATACCGTGATTCAAAGCGGCGACCATGTGATCATGTTCTTGATCGACAAAAAGCATATTCATGTAGTCGAGAAGCTCTTCCAGGTCAGCGCCATGTTCTTATAAGCAAAAAAAAGCAGCTTTAGTTGGAAACTAAATGCTGCTTTTTGCTTCTCTAATGGATTTAGGTGTTTACTCAATATTGGCAAACTCTTCTGGCGATAGCTCGCCGTTACCATCAATATCAAGCTCATCGAACTTAGCCATTACTTCGGCATCGGCACTCGCTTCTTCCTTACTGATGCTGCCGTTACCGTCCACATCAAGAGATTCAAACGTCGCGCCCGAACCTGCAAATGCAGTCGAAGAAGATGCCAAAATAGCCATTGCTAGTAGTGTATTGGTCGTTTTCATAACTTGCTCCAAATATTCAAAAAGTAAACTTACTGAGCTGTTGCGAATTCTTGCTCGCTCAGCTGGCCGTCTTTGTTGCTGTCCAAGTCCTTAAACCTCTTGCATTAGTTCAGGATATTGAGCCGCTTCTTCCATGCTGATAGCGCCATCGCTATCTACGTCCACAGTGTTAAATTCCAAGTCCATCGCGAATGCAGACGATGCACTGACTAAGCCGATTAAGGCGATTGCTTTAGAGGTCTTATTCATTGTTAACTCCCTGTGTTATTTCGCTTTAGCGAACTCTTCTTGAGACAGCTCGCCATCTACGTTTGTGTCTAAGTCTTTGAACTGGCTGATTAGCTCTGGGTGCTTTGATGCTTCTTCCATGCTAATGGCGCCATTGCCGTCACTGTCTACCGTGGCAAAGTCAGCTGCTAAGGCAAAGGCCGCAGAAGAACCGACAAGGGCGCATAAGGCTAAAATGTGCTTTGATTTTTTCATCATTATCTCCTACTGATCACTGTAATAACTGCTGAAAATTACTCTGCTTTGTCAAACTCGGCTTGCGAAAGCTCACCGTTACCGTCGCTATCTAATTGTGCAAATTGCTCGGCTAGCGCAGCATCAGCGGCAGCTTCTTGCACAGAGATAGCACCGTTGCCATCAACATCAAGAGTTGAGAAATCGGCAGCAAATGCTGCGCTTGATGCGGCTAAAGTGATAAGAGCGATAGTTGCTGTCATTGTTTTCATATTACTGTCCTTCCTACTTGTTTTGGTGTGAACCTAACGAACCTAATATTCGCCATCACATTTTCGACTCGCTAGGACTAATACAAGTCCGATGCCAGTTTTAAAAACACATATAATTCAACATGTTGAGTTCTTGATTGCTAAAAAATCAGGAATTCCCCCATTTTTTCTGTTGCCATTTCGCGACAAGATCAAAGCGTTAAAAATAAAATATATATTTTTCAGTTAGTTAGTAGTTTTTGATGGAGATTTCATTCAGAAATCACACAAATGGTCGACACGCTTTTCTGATTTTTATCTGAATAGAGGAGCCAAGAGGCAGATTTGGGCATGAGTGAAAAATTAATTTAATAGTTATAAATCAAAATGTTATATTTTTACTTCCGCTTTTTGAAAATTAATTTCATAGCCAGAACACGGCCATAGATAAATTGTTGCCTTTTAGCAACATGCAGGGCTTTGTTCAGGTTGAAGCGGGTGAATTAATAAGAGTGACCTGCCCATTGCTCGAAGCTGAGCTCTGGTGGTAATAAGTCGTCCTGAAGCTGGGTCCCGGCTCGGGCATCCACGCCCTCGCGTTCGGCACTCCAAGAGTGACGTTAAGTCACTCTTGGTCGCAGTAGCGACCGCGCCTCACCCACGCCAGAAGGTGGGGGTGAATAGTACTAGCAAGGTGAAGATCTCTAGACGACCAAAGACCATGGCCAGGGTTAGAATCCACTTGGCATTATCGCTGATATCACCGTAATGAGCCGCCACCTCACCCAGGCCCGGACCCAGGTTATTTAAGCAGGCTGCGGTCGCCGAGAAAGCGGTGATATTGTCTAAGCCCGTGCCCATAAGGCTGATCATGATGATCACAAAAACCAGGGCATAAGCGGAGAAGAAACCCCATACCGCCTCAACCACCTTATCGGGAAGCGCCTTACGGCCAAGCTTAATGGAATAGATTGCCCTTGGGTGGACCAAGCGGTTAAGTTCACGAATGCCCTGCAAGTACAACAAGAACACCCGCACCACCTTCATACCGCCACCGGTAGAGCCGGCGCAGCCGCCGATAAAACTTGAGAAGATAAGCAAGATGGGCAGAAACAGGGGCCAGGCGGAGAAGTTGTCGGTGGCAAAACCTGCCGTGGTACCGATAGAAACCGCGTGGAACATAGCCTGATCTAAGGTTTCATCACCATTGGCATAGATATTATTCGACGACAATACGGCAAAGCAGATGATGATCAGCGCCACCTGAATTAAGAAAAACACCTTTAATTCCGGGTCGCGCAAATACACCTTGGCACTGCGATTGGCCACCACAGCGTAATGCAGGGAAAAGTTCACCGCCGCGATTAATAAGAACACCACGCAGATAAGGTTGATCACAGGGCTGTCAAAGTAGCCCATGGACGCATCATAGGTAGAGAAGCCACCTATGGCTATGGTCGAGAAGGCATGACAGATGGCATCGAACCAGCCCATCCCTGCGACCCAATAGGCCAAGGTACAGGCCAGGGTCAGGGATACATAGATATACCAAAGGTGCTTGGCGGTATCGGCAATACGCGGTGTCATTTTCGAGTCTTTCACCGGCCCCGGCGTTTCGGCGCGATACAGCTGCATGCCACCAACGCCAAGCATGGGCAGCACGGCCACCGCGAGTACGATTATCCCCATACCACCGAGCCATTGCAGTTGCTGGCGATAGAAGAGCACAGACTTGGGCAGATATTCAATGCCGGTCAATACGGTGGCCCCCGTGGTGGTGAGCCCGGAGAAGGCCTCAAACACCGCATCGGCCAGCGAGAGTTTTGGTGCATCAAGAAAGATCAGGGGTAAGGATGCGAACGACCCCAGTACCAGCCAAAACAATACCACGATCAAAAAGCCTTCACGGGCTTTGAGGTCGCCATGTTCATGGCGGTTAGGATAATAGGCGAACAAGCCGGCAATAACGCTAAAAATAAACGCAAGAATAAACGGCAGACCACCACCATCTTTATAGATAAGTGATACCAGCGCGGGGGGAACCATGGTGATACTAAACAAGGCTACTAGCTGGCCGAGTATTTTTATTATCGTGCGGTATTGCATTTAGCGCGTCGCCGTGACTTTTCTTTGCATGTTATTGTCTTACTGTTTTATTTTTAACTCAACAGTACCATGGCTTAAATCAAAAATATCTTTTATGGCATCCTCAGCCTGGCGCGCATCGATACGGATCTGCCAGGAGATATGGCCGCCATACTCCTTGTCCATCGCCAATACCTGGTATTGTGAGTTAAGGCATTGTTCTATCTGCCCTTGTAGAGCATAGTCACTGTCGCCGGTTAACACCACACTGGGCACCTTTATCTGTGTCTGTAGTTGCGCCAAAGCATTATTCAGGGTACCGCCATAGGCGCGTACTAACCCCCCCGTGCCCAACTTTATACCACCAAAATAACGGGTGGTTACGGCGCATATCTCGCCCAAGCCACTGCCCTGAAGCACATTCAACATGGGCTTGCCGGCGGTGCCATTGGGTTCACCATCATCACTAAAACCATAGACATGACTGCCACCAGGCGCTCCCGCTACATAGGCCCAGCAGTTATGGCGGGCATCCGGATACTGCTCATTGATCAAAGCAATAAAGGCCTTGGCGCTGGCCACATCCGGAGTATGGGCAAGGTGAACGATAAAGGTGCTTTTTTTGATTTCTTCTTCGTAACTCAGCGATTGTGCTGGATAAGCATATTCTGACATAGAAAATTAGCTGCCTAAGGCGATGGGATTGTCTCCATCGCCTTCACAGGGGGATGGTTAGTCGAGGTTGAGCTCGCGGGTCATATTTTCCAGACCCTGCTCATGGACAATGATATTGTCCTCGATACGAATACCGCCAAAGGGTTTAAACTCAGCGACCTTGTCCCAGTTTACGTACTGTCGATTGTCCGTTGCCGCTAAATCCTCAAGCAGGGAATCAATAAAGTACAGGCCAGGCTCAATGGTGAACACCTGGTTCGCTTCAATCATACGAGTACAACGCAGGAAAGGATGCCCCTCAGGTGGTGCCTGATGAGTACCCGTTTCATCGGCCATAAAACCGCCTACATCATGTACCTGTAAGCCAATATGATGGCCCAGACCATGAGGGAAGAAGGTTGAACTAATGCCCTTCTCGACAATCTGCTGTGCCGGTAGGTTAACGATATTAAAATCACTTAGCACCTGGGCTACACGCTGATGGCAATCAAGGTGTAGCTCACCGTAGAGCTTGCCAGGCGATAACGAGTTACAAAGCTCTATCTGATGTTGATTCATCACAGCCAACAACTCGGCAAACTGACCCTGACGCGCAAAATCGTAAGTACGGGTAATATCAGCGGCATAACCATTGAAATTGGCACCGGCATCGATCAAAAACGAACGGTGTTGCGCAGGAGTATTTCGTTCAAAATGGGTGTAGTGCAAAATGGCACAGTTTTCATTTAGGGCAACGATATTGCCGTAAGGCGTATCGTTTTCGCTGTGCTTGGTCGCCAACAGGTAAGCATGTTGGATCTCAAACTCCGACTTACCCTGATAGAAGGCATCGCGCGCCGCCTGATGACCAGCTACGGCTAGTTTGTTCGCTTCACGCAAACAGGCTTGCTCATACTGAGTTTTATAAGCACGGTGGTAATGCAGATAATTCATCACCGGCTCTGGGTTCATCAACTCAAAACCAAGGGCTTGTGCTACTTCTGCACACTCACCTATATAGGCATAGCGCGCCTTATCATGGGGTAGTAGTTTTTCTACCTGCTCAGGCTTAACCAGTAGTTCGATATCGAAATAGTTGGCCCAATACTCGCTCGGTTCGTCCGGCACTTTATGCCAAAAATCAACGGGGCGATAAAAGATAAGTTTAGGCTTATCGCTGCCGTTCACTACCAGCCAGCAATGCGGGTTGTCGATCACCGGCAACCAGGCTTTAAATTGTGGGTTCACCTTAAACGGATAATACATATCATCCAAAAATTGGCGCTTTGCCTGGCCAGAATGAATTACCACACCATCTAGGTTTTCACGCTCAACAATTTCGCGCGTGCGTCTTTGCAGGGTTGCAATATGTTCAGCGTATAACACCGCCAATGTATTCATGTATCACCCACTTTGCTAATTATGTTTATGCCAGTCTATCATAGCCGCCGCTGTTGCGGCTAACCGCCTATATTCATATCTAAAATTGTCGCCAGGACATTTTCATCCTTGCCTTGCTTGGCCAGATAAACCTGGCGATAGGCAAACACGTTTTTGACGTAATCCCGGGTTTCACGATAGGGGATCAGTTCAATCCATAACTCTGCCGGCATGGCTTCATCGGGGATCCACTTATTGACGCGATGGTAACCGGCGTTATACGAGGCCGTGGCTAAAATTTGATTGCCGCGGGTCTTCCCTTCCAAATACTTTAAGTACTTGGTGCCTAAATTAATATTTGTGCTGGGTTCATACAAACGCTTGCTCGAAACCGAACTGCGATTAATGTATTTGGCGGTGCTGGGCAATAGCTGCATCAGACCCCGAGCATCGGCGCGCGAGCGGGCATCGGCGGCAAAGGAGCTTTCCCTGCGGGCAATAGCGATACTCCAATCCAGGTCCACCTTATGGCGGTGACTGTAACGCTTAAAGAGATCCGTGTAAGCATCGGGAAAGCGTAAATCGACATAATCCCAGGCCTTTAGTCGCGCCAGGGTGACTATGGCCCTGTCATGCCAGCCCTGCTCCGACGCCAATACCGCAGCGGCCAGTTTCTCGGCATTACTGGAGGTGTCGAGCAGATAATTCCACTCCCTTCTGGCACTGGTGACTCTTTCCAGCTCATATAAAATCTGTGCCCGTTTAAACCCTGGCGCCTGCTCTACCTTGGCCTTTAAACCCGGCGCCAGCGTCAATTGCTGGTTATTAAGGTTAACGGGGAGGTCTAATCGCGCCGCCGCTAAAAAGCCGTAATAGTCGCGCTCATTTGCCAATTGCTGCCACAGCTCCTTGGCTTGCTCGTTTTTACCCTGGCGTGAATAACTGTAAGCCAGCCAGTATTTATGTCCGGCGTTAAGCGCTTTTTTCGGCGTAAAAAAGGCAATAATGGCCGGCCAGTCCTGCTCTCTAAGCATATTCGCCAAATGCCACTGCACCAGTTTGCTGTCCTGCTGGGCATCGGGTACCTTGTTCAGCCAAAACTTAGCATCATCATGCTGCTTAACCGCCAGCGCATAGGCCAAGGCATAATGGATCTTATCTTGTTGCTCGTCGCTAAAGGTAAACATGCCAGATAATTTTTGCCAGGCGCGAACGGCCAGATCAGGGTCTTGCCAAACCAGGCGTTTAACCCCGTAAACGGCAATGTCCGCTTCTTTGGGAGATTTGTTTTTATAGCGATATAAACCGGCTGCGGCACTGGGATCTTTTTTAACCTGGGAATATAAATCTGCCAGATAACGCTCCTTGGCCGGCAGTTGTGTTTTTAAATAGCTAACCAACTTATGCTGCCCCGCCTCGGCGGCTAAGCCCAAACGTTGCCATACTGCTTCCGACGTTTGCCCGCCAGCCTTGCGCCAATAAGAAAACACCCTATCGCATTCCTTGGGTTGTGACTTACCTACCAACCACAGTTTTTCTATCTGCTCCAACAGGGCATCTTTTGGCGCTCCAAGTTGCCACTGAAACTCAAGGTACTGGCAGGTAAGCTCGACATCCTTGGTAACGCTGTAATTCTCTACAAACTTGGCCTTATGGCCATGCTTGGCCAAATAGTTCAACCAGGCACTGCGCACCGGCCACTCCAACGGCGTATGCTGGTACACCTGCAAGAAATGCTCTATTTCGGTTTGATATTTAATATGCGGATGGTGCTTATAGAAAGCCATTTCCACATAGGGCTTAAGCGGATGTTTAAGGCGCTCATTGGCCTTCTTAAATTCTGTGTAATTGCCGCCCCTGGCAATTTTTTCCGCTTTGAGGAAATCATCGTGCTCGCCGGCAAATGAAGCACTGCAAACTTGCAGCAAGGAGGCGGCCAGCAGGGTGTGAAGAAGTCGTTTCATGATAATCCTAACTGTATTTCGTGAAACAAAAGCAGCGAAGAAGCCAACATTAGGCAAAAAAGCGCGCTGCCCTCATAGAGTCAAAGACTCTCAATAACTGTACTACATAAATGCCAGACTTTTTACCTATGCCAACCGCATTCTGGCGTGTTTTGGTCGCATCTCTTTTTTGAGCTAACTTTAACTGTATGTAAATTTTAACCTTAAATTTTCATTGCATTTTGCGATTAAAGGCGAGACACTGATTTAAATTTAACTCATCGTACCAGTTTCATGTGAAACAAAGGGAGATACCCATGATATTTCAGAGCGATTCCTTTGTAGTTTCTTTTATAAAGGACCAAATTGCCGAGTTTAAGTTCACTGTGCCCGGCTCAGTAAACAAGCTTTCGCAGCAAACCCTGAGTGATTGCCATCAGGCAATTAAAGAATTAGCCCAACGTGACGACATCAAAGGTATGGTGTTCACCAGTGACAAAGATCACTTTATCGTTGGCGCCGACATTTTCGAATTCCTACCCACTTTCCAACGTCCAGAAGAAGAACTGGTTGGCTGGATTAAAACCGCCACCGACGTATTCGACGCCCTGGAAGATTTACCTTTCCCAACGTTAAGCGCCATTAACGGTATGGCCTTAGGCGGCGGTTGCGAGTGGGTTTTAGCTACCGATTTCCGCGTTGCCAGTGAAACCGCCAAAATTGGTTTACCAGAAACCAAGCTGGGTATCATGCCGGGCTTTGGTGGTACTGTACGCTTACCTCGCTTAATCGGCGCTGATAACGCCATGACCTGGATCACCACGGGGCAGGAAAACCGTGCTAATGACGCCCTAAAAGTGGGTGCCGTCGACGCCGTAGTGGCCGCTGACAAATTACTGGGTGCCTGTATCAGCATGCTAGAGCAAGCCATTGCCGGCAAACTGGATTGGCAGCAACGCCGAGCGCAAAAACAAGCACCTTTGAAAATGAACAAGGTAGAGCAAGGCATGAGCTTTGCTATGGCCGAAGGCCTGGTGATGGGCAAAACCAAGGGTCATTACCCTGCCCCTGTGATGGCGGTGAAAACCATCAAGGCGGCAGCTAATATGAGCCGCGATGAAGCCATGGCATTGGAAAACGCCAACTTCGCAAAATTGGCCAAGACCAAGGAAGCGGCGGCGCTAACCGGTATCTTCCTGGCCGACCAATATATTAAAGGCAAGGCCAAGAAACTGGCCAAGGGCAGCGACACTCAAATCAATCAAGCCGCGGTACTAGGTGCTGGCATTATGGGTGGCGGTATCGCTTATCAATCGGCCTATAAAGGCACCCCCATTATCATGAAAGACATCAACCAAGGCGCTTTAGATCTTGGTATGGGTGAAGCCGCTAAGCTACTTGGAAAGAAAGTACAACGCGGCCATATGAGCATGGACAAGATGGTTGGCGTGCTAGGTAAAATAAAACCGACCTTGAATGATGCCGATGTGCAGGCCGCCGATATAGTCGTTGAAGCGGTTGTTGAAAACCCTAATGTGAAAAAAGCGGTATTAAGCGACTTAGAGAAATCCATGCCTGAAGGCACGGTACTCACCTCAAACACCTCAACCATTCGCATCGATGAGCTGGCCACGGCCCTGGAAAAACCGGAAAAATTCTGTGGTATGCATTTCTTCAACCCGGTACCCCGTATGCCGCTGGTTGAGATCATCCGTGGTGAGAAAACCTCACAGGAAACCGTCAATGCTGTGGTTGATTACGCTCTTAAGCTGGGCAAGTCGCCTATTGTTGTTAATGACTGCCCGGGCTTCTTTGTAAACCGCGTGCTATTCCCCTACTTTGCCGGTTTCAGCAAGATGGTTAGCGAAGGCGTCAGCTTCGCTAAAATAGACAAGGTAATGGAAAACGTATTCGGCTGGCCGATGGGCCCAGCTTATCTGCTTGATGTTGTTGGTATCGATACCGCCTTCCACTGTACAGGTGTAATGGCCGATGGCTTCCCCGAGCGCATGGCGCGTCAGGAAAAAGATCCGGTCACCATTATGGCTAACGCAGAGCGCTTTGGTCAGAAAAATGGTAAGGGTTTCTACAGCTACGCCCCGGACCGCCGTGGTCGCTTGAAGAAGAGCTCGGATGCCCAAACCCTTGAACTAATTGCGCCGCTATTCGATGGCGAGCAAGAGCTGGATAAACAAGAGATCATCGACCGCTGTATGATCCCTATGATCAACGAAGTACTGCTTTGCCTGCAGGAAAACATAGTTGCTTCACCACAAGAAGCCGATATGGCGCTGGTGTACGGCATAGGTTTCCCTCCGTTTAGAGGCGGCGCATTCCGCTATCTAGACCAAATTGGCCTGGCCAACTTTGTGGCGGCTGCCGACAAGTACGCGCACCTGGGTGCTATTTACCAGGTATCAGACGAAACCCGTCAATGGGCTGAACAAGGCCGTGTGTTTTATCAAGTGGAGGGACAATAATCATGAATAAGGTTGTTATTGTAGATTGTATTCGTACGCCTATGGGCCGTTCTAAAAACGGTGTATTCCGTCATAAACGTGCCGAAGACCTGAGTGCACACTTGATGAAGGGCTTGTTGGAACGTAACCCGGCGGTAGACCCGGCATCGATTGACGATATTTACTGGGGCTGTGTGCAGCAAACGCTAGAGCAAGGCTTTAACGTGGGCCGTAACGCCGCCCTGCTTGCTGGTATTCCTCATACCGTACCTGCCGTGACCGTTAACCGCTTATGTGGTTCTTCTATGCAGGCGCTGCATGATGCCGCTCGCGCCATAATGACCGGCGCCGGTGACACCTACCTTATCGGCGGTGTGGAACACATGGGTCACGTGCCTATGACGCACGGCAACGACTTCCACCCAGGGCTGGCAACATCCGTTGCGCAAGCCGCCGGTGTCATGGGCCTAACCGCCGAATACCTGGCCACCTTGCATGGCATTAACCGTCAGCAGCAGGACGAATTCGGTGCTCGCTCGCATCAACGCGCCCATGCGGCAACGGTTGAAGGTCGCTTCAAAAAAGAAATCCTGCCCATGGAAGGTCATGACGAAGATGGCGCCCTAACCTTGGTTGAAGACGATGAGGTTATTCGTCCGGAAACCACGGTTGAAGGCCTATCTCAACTTCGCCCTGTATTTAACCCGGCATCAGGTAGCGTGACCGCAGGGACCTCTTCGGCCCTGTCTGACGGTGCTTCAGCCATGTTGGTCATGAGTGAAGACAAGGCCAAAGAGCTAGGCCTGCCGATCCGCGCCTATGTGAAGTCTATGGCGGTGGCGGGCTGCGATCCGTCTATCATGGGTTATGGTCCTGTTCCTGCCAGTAAGAAAGCGTTGCAAATGGCCGGTTTGACTATCGATGATATCGATGTGGCCGAGCTGAACGAAGCCTTTGCCGCTCAGTCTTTGCCTGTACTGAAAGATCTTGGCTTGCTGGATAAGGTAGACGAAAAAGTTAACCTCAACGGCGGTGCTATTGCCTTGGGTCACCCCTTGGGTTGCTCTGGCTCGCGTATCAGCACCACGCTAATCAATATCATGGAAGACAAGGATGCTAAATATGGTTTAGCGACCATGTGTATCGGTCTTGGTCAGGGTATTGCGACGGTCTTTGAACGCCCGTAAATAACCTGAACTTGGGTTAAGAAGTTCGCTAATATGCTTTAAAAATAACTAACTTGAGGTCAAATTTTTCTAGCTAGATGTTTTGATTAATACAAGGCAAATTTGTGCGGCAATAGAAGCTCTATTGCAAACAAATTTAACGCGGTAGTAAGAAGAAACAGCAGCTAGAAAGCAAGTTGTTATCACAAGTCCAGGTTACTTAAGTCTTGGTGACAAAAAGGCGGGTTCAGCTTAGTGCTCCCGCCTTTTTTCTTGCCGCGACTTTGGGTAAAATGGGCGTTTTCTACGCGAGCACTCATTTATGACCTTCGATACCGCCGATCACGTTCTTGATGCCTTAGGCTTACGCTGCCCAGAACCCGTTATGATGGTGCGCGGTACGGTGCGCAAAATGAATAACGGCGAAACCTTGCTGATCACCGCGGACGACCCTTCAACCACCCGCGATATTCCCAGCTTTTGCCGCTTTATGGACCACACTCTGGTGGCCCAGCAAACGGAGCAGTTACCTTATCAGTACTTAATCAAAAAAGGGCTTTAACAGCCCTTTTTATTATTCAAACACCTGATTAATGGTTACCAAGGGCTTGCTAAAGCGCGAGAAGTTAATAGATACCTTGTACCAACCCTCTTCCGCCGGAGTAAAGCTAAAGTAGTTATACACGCTGTTACAGTCCGCCTGAACCGGCAAACCAATCTCCAGCTGCTTATCCAGACCTTCGTCTAAATAACCACAGTTATAGTTTTCACTCCAATCGGCATCGGCAATTTTAAATTCATAGGCCTTGCCCGGGGTCGATAGCTTGATCTTGGTTTCATAAATGGCCGGCGCCACCTTGACCATTTGATACTCTGGCTGCGCATCCCATAATGAGAAGTCGCCACGCAGATACAAAGGCTTTTGTACTTCTTCAACCGGCACTATATCGTCCAGGGTAACTGTGCTTGAGCACGCACCTAAAAATAATGTGGCTAAAACGAGGGAGAGTTTTGTCTTCATTGTTATTTTCCAAATTTGACGCACTTTTCATCAGTCTAAGAAATTCGTGCACTGGCTTCAATAAAAAAGCCAGCACAAAGCTGGCTTTCGTCATGAATGTAAGAAATATTCACTATTTTTGCAGTACAGAGATATCGGCAACCTGTAAAAACAGGTCCTGCAACTGAGACAATAGTGCCAGACGGTTACGCTTAATTGCTTCGTCGTCCGCCATAACCATGACGTTATCGAAGAAGGCATCAACACTTTGGCGAATATTGGCCAGCTCACTTAGTGCCTGCTGGTATTCGCCCTGCTCATATAAAGGCGCAAGTTTGGCCTGATAGGCTGCCACTTCTTGTGCCAACGCCTGCTCAGGTGCTTCTTGCAATAAGCTTGGCTCAATGGCACCGCTTTCTTGAACATCATTTTTGCTCAGGATGTTACCAACACGCTTGTTGGCCGCAGCCAAGGCTTCTGCCGGCTCAAGAGTACGGAAATGGCTTACCGCCTTAACGCGTAGATCAAAGTCCAATGGCTTCGAAGGACGACGCGCCAATACAGCCTGGATCACATCAACCTCAATGCCTTGCTCCTGATACCAGGCGCGGAAGCGACCCAGTAGGAACTCAAACACATCTTCGGCAACCTGATTATTGCTTAGCTTATCGCCGAACAGGGTTTGCGCTTTCGCAACGATATCAAGCACATCCAGAGAAAGTTGCTTTTCAACCATGATGCGTAAGGCACCGATAGCGGCGCGACGCAGTGCAAACGGGTCTTTGTCGCCCTTAGGCGCCTGACCAATGCCGAAAATACCTACCAGAGTATCGAACTTATCCGCCAAAGCCACAGCACAGCTGATATCACTGTGTGGCAAGGCATCACCGGCAAAGCGCGGCATATACTGTTCGTTCATGGCCAGGGCTACGGCTTCGTTTTCACCATCAAAGCGTGCATAGTGCATACCCATCACGCCCTGAACATCGGTGAATTCCATCACCATTTCGGTCATCAGATCGGTTTTACTCAATAGACCTGCGCGCTCGGCCAGGGCCTTATCGGCACCCAGTTGCTCGGCGATATAACCAGAAAGCGCGCTAATACGCTCGGACTTATCTTTAAGGGTACCCAATTGCTTTTGGAACAATACGGTACCGAGTGACTCCAAACGGCTTTCCAGCGTTTTCTTTTTATCCGTTTCAAAGAAGAACTGCGCATCGGCAAGACGTGGGCGTACCACCTTCTCGTTACCGGCGATAACCACGCTTGGATCTTTACTTTCAATGTTCGAAACAAACAAAAACTTGTTAATCAGATTGCCGTCTTGATCTAGCAGCGGGAAGTATTTCTGGTCGTCCTTCATGGTGTAGATCAGGGCTTCGTCCGGTACCGCCAGGAAGCTTTCTTCAAATGAAGCGGTAAGCGTTACCGGCCACTCAACCAAAGAGGTTACTTCTTCAAGCAGGTCTTCATCCATGGCCACTACCGCACCAAGTTGTGCCGCTGCCGCTTCGATTTGGTTTCGGATCATTGCCTTACGGGTTTCGTAATCGGCAATAACATAGGCTTTCTTCAGCTGCTCAAGGGCTTCATTGGCATTATTGATGGTAACCTTTTCCGGGTGATGGAAACGATGTCCCTGAAGCTGGTTAGCAACCTGCTTACCAAGGATCTCACCGGCAATCAGGCTGTCACCGTAAAATACCGTGGCTGTGTGTACAGGACGGATAAACTGGGTCTTATTGGCACCCCAGCGCATCGGCTTAGGGATAGGCAGTTTCGCCAGTGCCGCATTTACCGCATCGACGATCAACTCTTGAACCGGCTGACCGGCAACTTCGGCCTTGTGCAGTAACCACTCGCCTTTATCGGTAACATGGCGACCCGCTTCGCTCACTTCGATACCACAGCCGCGGGCCCAGCCCATTGCCGCTTTGGTTGGGTTACCATCGGCATCAAATGCCGCCTGAATTGCAGGACCACGCTTTTCTACTACCTTATCTGCCTGCTTGCCATCAAGTTGCAGCACCATCAGACCTAAGCGACGTGGAGAGGCGTACCATTGCACCCCTTCATGTGCCAGAGCAAGTTCTTCTAATTGCGCTTTTAGGCCATCGGCGAACGCCTCGGCAAGGGTACGCAATGATTTCGGTGGTAGCTCTTCTGTACCGATTTCTACTAATAAATTTTGCTTTAACATGGTAATTCTTAATCCTTACACAGCGGGAAACCAAGCGCTTCACGCGCCGCGTAGTAACTTTCAGCACAGGCTTTAGACAGGGCGCGCACACGCAGGATGTAACGCTGACGCTCTGTTACAGAAATAGCGTGGCGAGCATCAAGCAGGTTAAAGGCATGCGACGCCTTCATTACTTGCTCGTAAGCCGGTAGCGGTAAATTCGCTTCAATCAGCTTTTGGCTTTCTTTTTCACACTGATCGAATTGCTTAAACAAAGCATCAACGTCGGCGTACTCAAAGTTGTATTTTGATTGCTCAACTTCGTTTTGGTGGAATACGTCGCCGTAAGTAACCTTACCCATAGGGCCATCTGTCCAAACCAGGTCATAGATGCTGTCCACGCCTTGGATATACATGGCCAAACGCTCAAGACCATAAGTGATCTCACCGGTAACCGGCGCACACTCAAGGCCGCCCACCTGCTGGAAGTAAGTGAACTGAGTCACTTCCATGCCATTTAGCCACACTTCCCAACCAAGACCCCAGGCACCCAGAGTCGGTGATTCCCAGTTGTCTTCCACAAAGCGAACTTCGTGTTTCAATGTATCTATGCCCATAGCCGCAAGCGAGCCAAGGTAAAGCTCCTGAATATTATCGGGAGAAGGCTTTAACACCACCTGGAATTGATAGTAGTGCTGCAAACGGTTGGGGTTTTCACCGTAGCGGCCATCGGTAGGACGACGACATGGCTGTACGTAAGCACTCGACATCGGCTCTGGGCCAACGGCCTTTAAAAACGTAAGCGGGTGAAAGGTGCCCGCGCCCACTTCAAGATCAAGAGGCTGAGCAATAACACAGCCTTGCTGTGCCCAATAAATCCTGAAGCGCTAGGATCAGGCCCTGAAAAGTTTGTAAGTCGTATTTTTGCATAATGACGTTAAATTCTGCTGCTTAGAGTGCGGTTTTATTGCTCACAGTATACCCCTTGCACCGCCTTGTTTTAAGCAGTTTCTGCTTTTTGCCCTGTGCACGATAACGATCAACTCCCTGAATTTACTTTTTTTAGTATTCCAGATTCACGCATTTTCTATTCATTATCTACGACTCTTTTCGTATTTCTATTTGAAACAGTTGATTTTTTTGCAATTTGGCCTAGATTGTAAACCCAGTGTTAACTAACACTATCTCAATAATAACGATTATAAAGGTTAAACTAATGAACAAAACTCTCATCGCAACAGCTGTATTAGCTGCATCAACAGGCTTCGCCTATGCCCAGCCGGCTCCCGATCACGCAGGTATGGCTGCCGAACTTGAAATTGCAAATACCTGTATTGTTCGCTTCAATGACAGCGTTTCTAAATACGATGTCGAAGGTAAAGCCCGCGGCATGTTAATGAAATCTCAGTCTCAAGCTAAGCACATTTATAGCAATGCCATTAAAGGTATGGCTATAAACATGAGCTGTGATAAAGCGAAAAGCGTGTTTGCAGACGAAGCTGACATCATGCACTTTACTCCCGATGGCATCGCCTATGCTTCACCATCAGCGCAGCAAGGTAAGCCTGGTGGCGGTGGTGGCAGCCAAGGTCAGCAAACGCCTTGGAGTGTCACCCGTGTAGGTGGTCCGGTAGATGGTTCTGGCTATACTGCTTGGGTTATTGATACAGGTATCGATCTAGACCACGGTGACTTAAACGTTGATGCCAGCCGCGGCTTTAGCGCCTTCACCAGCGGCCGCAACGCCGGCATGGACGACGGTAACGGTCACGGTACCCATGTTGCCGGTACTATCGCTGCCCTAAATAACCAACAAGATGTTGTTGGCGTTGCAGCCGGTGCAACCGTGATTCCGGTAAAAGTATTGGACTCTCGCGGCTCTGGCAGCTGGTCTGGCGTATTAGCCGGTGTTGATCACGTTGCCGCCAATGCATCTGCAGGTGACTGTGCGAATATGAGTTTGGGTGGTGGTTTTAACCAAGACTTAAACGATGCCGTTGAAAATGCAGCTCAGCAATCGGGTGCATTCTTCGTGGTTGCCGCGGGTAACGAAAGTCAACATGCAGGTAACGTGTCTCCTGCCAGTGCCTCACACCCTCGCGTATTTACCATCTCTGCGACAGACAGCAACGATAACTTCGCCAGCTTCAGCAACTATGGTAACCCACCGGTAGACTATGCAGCGCCTGGCGTAAGCATTCTATCTACTCGTTCTGGTGGTGGTACAACAACCATGTCAGGTACCTCTATGGCATCTCCTGCTGCCTGTGCTGTGATCATGATGCGCAATGGTAACCCGGGTACAGATGGCCAGGCCATCAACGACCCTGACGGCAATGCGGATTCTATCCTGCATCTTTAAACCTATTGTGAACTAAGTAAAAAGCCCCCGCTAATGCGAGGGCTTTTTTATGCTTGGTGATTTATATCAACCTGGACTACACGTCCAGGTTAACTACACGTAGTGCATTTTGCTCGATAAACTCACGACGCGGCTCAACCTGATCCCCCATAAGGGTGGCAAATAGTTGGTCAGCGGCGATAGCATCTTCAATGGTAACGCGTAGCATACGACGTGCTGCAGGGTCCATGGTAGTTTCCCACAGCTGGTCCGGGTTCATCTCACCCAATCCTTTATAACGCTGTGTATACAAGCCCTTCTTAGAGTCGCTGATCAGCCATTCTAGTGCCTCAACAAAACTGTCGACCGGCTGAGTTTTCTCACCACGTTGTACGTAAGCACCGGCACCTATAAGGTTACCCACCTTCTCGCCAGTTACACAGATACGCTGATAGTCTTTTGAAGTCAGGAAATCATGATTAAGCACATATTGCTTATCAACACCGTGCTGACGAATATTCACCATAGGGTAATGCAGCTTACGCTCCTCATCGAAATGAGTATGAGCACTGTAGATAGCCGCGTCTTCGTCACGGACGATCAAGTCTTCAACTAATGCCTCAGTCCACTGCTGCACCTTGGCTTCTTCGCCTAAGTCATCTTCGCCGATACAGTCGCGATAGATAAGGCTGTGCATCATGGCTGATGGGTATTTACGGGCTAAACGCTCAATTACCTTTTCCGTCGCTTGGTAATCACGCACCAGATTTTCCAGTGCATTACCTTCGATAACCGACGCACCTTCGCTGCTGTATAAGGCAGAGCCATTTAGCGCCAGCGAGGTTAGGTATTCAACTAAAGCGTTATCGTCTTTGATATAACGCTCTTGCTTGCCTTTCTTGATCTTGTACAGCGGCGGCTGAGCGATATAAACATAGCCACGCTCGATGATTTCCGGCATTTGACGGTAGAAGAAGGTCAATAGCAAGGTACGAATATGCGAGCCATCGACGTCGGCATCGGTCATGATAATGATGCGATGATAACGAAGCTTCTCTGGGTCATACTCGTCACGACCGATACCACAGCCCAGGGCGGTGATCAGGGTTGCTACTTCTTGCGAAGATAACATCTTATCGAAACGCGCTTTTTCTACGTTAAGAATTTTACCCTTAAGCGGCAGGATGGCCTGATTCTTACGGTTACGGCCCTGCTTGGCAGAACCACCCGCAGAGTCACCCTCCACTATATATAGTTCAGATTCTGCCGGGTCTTTTTCCTGACAGTCTGCCAGCTTACCTGGTAAGCCAGCCAGGTCCATGGCGCCTTTACGACGGGTCATTTCACGGGCTTTACGCGCGGCTTCACGGGCACGGGCAGCATCGATAATCTTGCCAACAACTGTTTTAGCATCTACAGGATTCTCAAGTAAGAATTCACTGAGCTTTTCACCCATGGCTTGTTCAACGGCGGCTTTTACTTCACTCGATACCAGCTTGTCTTTAGTTTGCGATGAGAACTTAGGATCAGGAACCTTAACGCTAACAACCGCAGTCAAACCTTCACGGGCATCATCACCAGTCGCATTACTGGTGGTTTTGGCTTTCTTATTAAAGCCTTCTTTTTCCATATAGGTGTTAAGCGTACGCGTCAGTGCAGCACGGAAACCCGCTAAGTGAGTTCCACCGTCACGCTGTGGAATATTATTGGTAAAACAGAAAATGTTTTCCTGGAAGCCATCGTTCCACTGCATAGATACTTCAACGCTGATACCGTCTTCACGCTCATGAGTGAAGTGGAATACGTTTTGATGTACAGGTGTTTTCTTACGGTTTAGGTAAGCAACAAAGGCCTCGATACCACCTTCATATTTAAAGTGGTCGCGTTTATCTTCTTCACGCTCGTCGCACAAAATAATCGACACGCCCGAGTTCAAGAAAGACAGCTCGCGTAGACGCTTGGCCAGGATGTCATAGTGGAAGTTGGTATCACTAAAGGTTTGCGCACTCGGCCAGAAACGAATTTCCGTACCCGTTGAGTCCGACTCACCAATAACACCTAGCGGTGCATCCGGCTCACCCATAGAGTAAGTCTGTTTATGCAATTTGCCATCACGACGAATTTCCAGTGCCAGCTTTTCAGATAGTGCGTTTACAACCGAAACACCTACACCGTGCAGACCACCAGATACTTTATATGAGTTGTCGTCGAACTTACCACCGGCGTGAAGCACGGTCATAATAACTTCTGCGGCCGACACCCCTTCTTCCGGGTGCAGCTCGGTTGGAATACCACGGCCGTTATCGCGTACCGACACGGAACCATCGGTATGGATTGTTACGTAAATATCGTCACAATATCCCGCCAACGCCTCATCGATCGAGTTGTCGACTACCTCGAATACCATATGGTGTAAACCGGTGCCATCATCGGTATCACCAATGTACATTCCTGGTCGTTTCCGTACGGCGTCTAGTCCTTTAAGTACTTTAATACTTGATGAATCGTAATTTTCAGACATGGTGTTTCCATTTATCTTGTTATTAGTTCGCCATGTTTCACGTGGAACAAAGCTTGTGGCCTTGCTAACGCCTCTAACACGGCGGAGACACTTTGGGATTCAATCGTTGTTATAAATATCTGTGCATCACAGCGTGAAAGCAGTTGCCCTACCTTCATCTTGGTATCTTCGCTTAATTCCGAGGGTAAATCGTCAATAAGCAGAATCGATTGTTTTCCGGTCTCTTTTTCTATTAAGCTATTTTGCGCTACTTTGAGCGCATATAAAAGCAATTTTAACTGCCCTCGCGAGAAGGTTGTTTCTACCGGGCCGAGCGATGTTTTTATCGTTAGATCGGCCTTATGTGGCCCTTTGCTGGTATAGCCACGCATCAGGTCACCATCCCTATTCTGCGCCAATACATCGGCAAGGGACTCAGTGCGTTTCCAACCCCAATTGAAGTCAATTTCAAGGTCGTTTAGCAATTCTAATTCTGTACACAGTCTATCAAAAAAAAGCGCCTTAAACCTCTCTATATACATCTCTCTTAACTGAGTAATTTTCTCGGCTAAGCGCACGAATTCCTTGTCCCAAACGGGCAGCATGGTGCGTAGTTCGGGGGGCTTGTTTTTTAACAGGGCATTACGTTGTTTCAGTACCTTATTGAAGTTTTGCCAGTAGACAAAAAACTCTTGTTCCACGTGGAACACACCTAAATCGATAAAGGCACGTCGCTCTTTGGGGCCGCCAAAAAAGAAGGAGTAGCTTTCTGGGGTAATAACCTGAACCGGCAAAACCTGCGCAAGATCAGAAATTCGACGACTCGCCTTCCCTTGAATTTTTATCTGGGTTTCTCCCTGAACATCTTTTTGTATGCCAAGAGGAATGGTCAGATTGTTGCTCCGCTTTTTGGCGTGCAAGGTAAAACGCGATTGGCCATCACGGATCAGAGTGCGGTGCTTATTGGTACGGAAAGAACGTCCGTGAGAAAGAAAATAAATGGCTTCTAAAAAGCTGGTCTTGCCGCTGCCATTTTCACCATAGATGATATTGATAGCTTCAGGAGCTAGGGTAGCAGCCTCAATATTACGGAAATTATTGAGGCTAATAGAGGTCAGGCTCATGGCCGTTACAAGCGCATCGGCATAACGACATACAGAGCTTCGCCATCTCCCGCCGCTTCCATCAGGGCACTGCTGTTTGAATCGGCAAGGGTGATAGAAACGTCTTCGGTTTTGATGGTGTTAAGCACATCAAGAAGGTAAGAAACGTTAAAGCCAATCTCTAAATCCTCCCCTTGATACATAACTTCAATCACCTCTTCCGCCTGTTCTTGCTCTGGGTTATTGGCGCTGACTTTGAGCATGCCCGAGCTTAAATTAAGGCGCACACCGCGGAACTTCTCATTCGATAAAATAGATACGCGATGCAAAGCATTACGCAGCCATTCGCGATTAGCGATAATAATTTTATCACCACCACGAGGCAAAACACGGCGATAGTCAGGGAAACGGCCATCAACCAATTTACTGGTAAAGGTAAATTCTGCGTCAGTAATGCGGATATGGTTGGCACCGAACTGAATGGTAACAGGCTGGTCGTCCGCCGGCATCAGGCGCATAATTTCCTGCACCCCTTTGCGTGGCACAATTAACTGGCGCTGGCTGTTTAACGACTGAGGTATTTCTTTTGCGCTATGGCCAAACGGTGACCATCTGTAGCTACGGTTTTAATTTCGTCATTTTCAACTTCAAACGACATGCCGTTAAGGTAATAACGCACGTCCTGATTAGCCATTGAAAAATGCGTGCTTTCCAATAACTTACGCAGTTCTAGTCGACTTAATTGAAATTCAACTTCGCCATCCCACTGCTCCAGATTCGGAAAGTCTTCCGCAGCTAAAGACAACAAAGAGAAGCGGCTTTGCCCGGATGTCAGTACCACCTGATGCTCCTGAGAGGTCAAGGTGATATCGCTGCCATCGGGCAGGCTTTTACAAATATCTAAAAGCTTTTTCGCCGGCAAGGTGATCTTGGTATCGGCACAAGGTTGCTCTAAGGCTACCGAGGCGACGAGCTCTATTTCCAGATCGGTTCCCGTCATAGACAGCTGACCATCGCGCACCTCAAGTAATACATTGGAGAGCACGGGCAAGGTGTGCTTACGCTCGATGGCACCTGATACCTGCATTAAAGGCTTTAAAAACTGATCTCTAGCGATAGTAATTTGCATAAGGGTAACCTTAAGATGACAAAGTTCTTATTAGATTTTGATAGTCTTCTTTCACTTCATGGCTTTCGTCACGAAGCGCTTTTACCTTACGGCAGGCGTGCAATACCGTGGTATGGTCACGACCGCCAAAAGCATCGCCGATTTCCGGCAAGCTATGGTTTGTTAATTCTTTTGATAGCGCCATGGCCACCTGGCGTGGACGCGCAACCGAGCGACTACGGCGCTTGGACAATAAATCAGAAACGCGAATGCGGTAATACTCAGCCACAGTGCGTTGAATATTATCTATGGTCACCAGCTTATCTTGCAGTGCCAATAAATCGCGCAGCGCTTCTTTTACAAAGTCGATGGAAATAGGTCGACCGGTAAAGTTAGCATTGGCGATCACTCGGTTTAATGCCCCTTCAAGTTCACGCACATTGGAGCGCAATTTCTTGGCAATAAAGAAAGCCACTTCGTGAGGTAAGTTAATCTTACTCTGCTGCGCCTTCTTCATCAAAATGGCTACTCGGGTTTCAAGCTCCGGTGGCTCGATGGCAATGGTTAAGCCCCAACCGAAGCGCGACTTAAGCCTGTCCTCTACCCCTTCTATTTCTTTGGGGTAACGGTCTGAGGTTAAAATAATCTGTTGGTTTCCCTCAAGCAGCGCATTAAAGGTATGGAAGAACTCTTCTTGAGAGCGCTCTTTATTGGCAAAGAATTGAATATCATCGATCAACAAGGCATCGACACTGCGATAATAGCGTTTAAACTCTTCTATCGCATTGTTTTGTAAGGCTTTTACCATATCTTGAACAAAGCGTTCGGAATGCATATAAACAATTTTGGCATTCTCTTTTTTCGCTAAAATGCCATTGCCCACCGCATGTAACAGGTGCGTTTTACCTAAACCGGTGCCACCGTATATAAATACAGGGTTAAATGCTGAGCCAGGATTATCGGCCACTTGCGTTGCCGCAGCCTTAGCCAACTGGTTTGACTTACCTTCAACAAAGTTATCAAAGGTATAGTTTTCTTTAATATTCGATTTGTACTGAGACTTAGGCGCTGGCTCAACAGCCGCTGGTTGGCTAGGCTGTCTGGCTTTATTTACCTTGGCACTGTCACTGTTGCCATTAACACCCTGATTAGGTGTTTGTGCCGTGGTATTTACAGCGGTATTAAGCATGGGCTTGCTGCCCACGTCAAAACGTAATTCTGGCGCTTCATCGCCACAAATTTCAACTAACAGCTCATTTATGCGATTTAGGTATTTTTCTCTTACCCAATCAAGCACAAAGCGATTTGGCGCATAAATAGTCAGAGTATCATCTGTACTTTCTGCCTGCAGCGGTCTTACCCACATACTAAATTGCTGTGATGGCAATTCATCTTGCAACACATATAAACAACTTTGCCAAACAGACAGATACACAGTTCACTCCCGAAATAGAATAGAGGTTTCGATACTCGTTCATCACGAGTTTAGCGCTTATTATTCTTCCCTGAATCACGACTTTTTTGTGCCCGGGTCGCACATTATGACGCCTATTTATCCACAACTTCAATATTGATTTTTACTGAAAATGTGCTTCAGCAAAAAACATAGTGCAACACTATGTTTTTAATGAATATTTATTTTAAAAAAAGAATTTAATTTAACGCTTTACAAAACTTTGATCTTGATCAACTGGGATGATCAAACAGGGTTATTCAGGGGATTTATGCACTTTTTAAACAGAGCCTGTGGAAAACTTTCATTTTTTAATGATCCTATGCGGATCGCTTGTACGATCCCCAGCTATAACTGCTTATATATAGGCTCTTCGTTGTACGATTATCGTTGACTTTAGCATCAAGCCTCTATAAAATCTCGCGCTCGCTAAGGCACCACGGAATGTCCGTTGGAAACAGTCGGTGAACATCACCGAATGAGAAAAACTTGGCATCGAAGTTGTGTTAGCGTCTGAGTGAGGATCGCGACCCACACAGAGAATTTAAACCTTAACCGATCGGATGGAATTGTTATGAAAAGAACTTTTCAACCTAGCGTATTAAAGCGTAAGCGTACTCACGGTTTCCGTGCTCGTATGGCTACTGCTAACGGCCGTAAAGTACTAGCACGTCGTCGTGCTAAAGGCCGTAAAGTTCTTTCTGCTTAATATTTAGTGGAAGACTTTCGCTTTGGCAGGGAGTTACGTCTGTTAACTCCCTCGCATTACTCCCGCATTTTTAATGAGCCTGCTCGGGCTGCTACTTCTCTCTTTACCTTATTAGCTAAACCAAACTCTTTGGACCATGCACGTCTAGGATTAACCGTAGCTAAAAAAAATGTAAAACAAGCCAATCAGCGTAACAGAATCAAGCGTATCGCTCGCGAAAGTTTTCGTTTGCATCAGCATAAGTTGGATAACATTGATATCGTGCTTATGGTTAAGCGTGGCATTGATGAGCTATCAAACGAAGAAATACGCAAAGATCTCGATAAACTCTGGCGCAAAATAAATGAACGCTGCAAGCCCGGATACAAGCCACCACCACGCAGACCTCATAAAAAGCATCACAATACCAAGCAAAAGCGCGGCCAATCATAGAATTTACCGACTTTTTCAGGTATCTTTAGCTCACCTTTTAATCGACTAACTGAGTATTCGCTTTACCTTACTCAGTGCTGCGGGCCTTTATGTTAGCTTTTATATTAGCAATACCTAAAAATACCCTCATTACTGTAATTAAGGTCTATCAAAAGTGGATCAGCCCAATGCTTGGGCCGAACTGTCGCTTTAATCCCAGCTGTTCTTCATACGCCTTGCAGGCAATAAAACTGCATGGGGCGATAAAAGGCAGTTGGTTGGCAGTAAAACGAATAGTAAAATGCCATCCTTTACACGCCGGAGGGGATGATCCCGTTCCTGGCAAACGTAACCACCATTAATCTTAACAACGAGAAATAAGAGCTGTTATGGAATCGCAACGCACGTTTTTATTTATCGGCCTGTTGTTGGTGTCATTTTTATTATTCCAAGAATGGAATAGTGATTATAACCAACCGGCCAACAATCCAAGTGCTCAAACCCAAAGCAATGCCCAAACCAACGCCGGGCAAAGTGACGTTCCCAACTCGGATATTGCCGAGCCGCTAGTCTCAACATCGGCAAGCCAACAAGTTATTACCGTAACCACAGATGTGTTTGCGGTGAAAATTGACACCCTTGGCGGCGACATCATCGAAGCCAAACTGCTTCAGCATGCGGAAACTCATGGCAGCGACGAACCTTACCTGTTGTTAGGCCAGTTTGAAGGCAATGAATATTTCGCCCAAAGCGGTTTAATTGGCTTAAATGGTCCCGACGCTCGCAAAGAAGGTCGCCCGGTTTATCAAAGCGCACAACAAAGCTATACCCTTGAAGGCGATACCCTAGCGGTACCCCTTACCTTTGTTGATGCCCAGGGCGTAAGCTACACCAAGACCTACACCTTCCATAAAAACCGTTACGACGTAACCTTGGATTATGACATCCAAAACAACACGGCGAACGCGGTTCAGGTACAGCTTTACACTCAGGTTAAGCGTACCGTCCAGGACAAGGGCAGCTTGATTGATCAAAGCTACCTAGGTGGTGCTTACGGTACCGACGAAGTTAACTACGAAAAGTACTCGTTCGACGATATTCAAGACAAAGAATTGAAAGAGTCGACTCAGGGTGGTTACGTGGCCTTCCTACAGCACTATTTCGTAAGTGCCTGGGTACCAGCTCAAGATCAAACGAACACAGTATATATGCGCCTGCCGACTGCCAAGGTAGCGCAAATTGGTATTAAATCTGAGCCAGTGAATATTGCTCCGGCCAGCTCTGCTACTTTCGCATCTACCTATTATATGGGCCCGAAAGACACGGATGCTTTGGAAGCGTTGCACTCGAACCTGGATTTGGCCGTGGACTATGGCTGGTTATGGTTTATCTCACAACCACTGCTATCACTGCTGAAGTTTTTACACAGCTTCCTGGGCAACTGGGGTCTGGCTATTATTGCTATCACAGTGCTGATGAAAACCGCTCTGTATCCACTTACTAAAGCACAATACACTTCTATGGCGAAGATGCGTGCCCTACAACCTAAGATGCAGGCACTAAAAGAGCGCTATGGTGATGACCGTCAGAAATTCGGTCAGGCCATGATGGAAATGTACCGCAAGGAAAAAGTAAACCCTATGGGTGGCTGTTTCCCGCTGTTGCTACAAATGCCTATCTTCCTAGCCCTATTCTACGTATTCCTGGAATCACCTGAGCTACGTCATGCTGAATTTGGCCTGTGGTTAACAGACTTATCGTCGAAAGACCCCTTCTACGTACTACCAGTACTATTCGGTGCCAGTATGTTCCTGATGCAAAAGCTACAGCCGATGACGGTGACAGATCCTATGCAGCAGAAGATGATGACCTGGATGCCGGTATTCTTCTCGGTATTCTTCCTTTGGTTCCCATCGGGTCTGGTACTTTACTGGTTGGTTTCAAACCTTATCTCTATCGCCCAGATGCTGATCATCTACCGCGGTATGGAGAAAAAGGGCTTGAAGGTGCGAGGCTAGATTGAGCCTTAACCAAGATTAGAAAAGCGGCTTATGGCCGCTTTTTTATTGCCTGAATCTCAGCTTCTTCTTGTTTTCGGCCACATTAGGTTACAATACACACATTCCCGCTTTATCGAGTTATTCTATGTATTCTCAAGACACTATCGTTGCCCAAGCCACGGCCCCCGGACGCGGTGGCGTGGGTATTATTCGCATCTCAGGTGCACTAGCAAAGGACGTTGCCGAGCAGATCATCGGCCACTGCCCCAAGACCCGTTACGCCGAATATGTACCCTTTCACGACCTGAATAAGCAACAGCTGGATCAGGGTATCGCCCTATTCTTTCAAGGCCCTAATTCCTTTACCGGCGAAGATGTACTTGAGTTACAAGGCCATGGCGGCCCTATTATTCTCGACATGCTGCTACGTGAAATCGCCGACATCGACGGCGTACGTCTGGCAAAGCCGGGAGAATTCTCCGAGCGTGCATTTTTAAACGATAAGCTTGATTTAACCCAGGCGGAAGCCATTGCCGATTTAATCAATGCCACCTCAGAGCAAGCGGCGAAAAGCGCCCTGCACTCGCTACAAGGTGAATTCTCCAATCACATCACTCAGCTGGTGGAACAGGTTATTCACCTGCGCATGTATGTTGAAGCGGCCATCGACTTTCCCGATGAAGAAATTGATTTCCTCAGCGACGGCAAGGTTGCCGGCGATCTGCAGCAAATACTGGATCAGGTCGAGCAGGTGCGGGCCCAGGCCAAACAAGGCAGCATTATCCGCGATGGCATGCGGGTGGTCATTGCCGGCCGTCCTAACGCCGGTAAATCCAGCCTGCTTAATGCCCTGGCCGGCCGTGAAGCCGCCATAGTTACCGATATCGCCGGTACCACCCGAGACGTGCTTAAAGAACACATTCATATCGATGGTATGCCCCTGCATATAATCGATACCGCCGGACTGAGGGAAAGCCCTGATAAAGTGGAACAGATCGGTATAGAGCGCGCCTGGGAAGAAATAAACCAGGCCGATCGTGTACTCTTTATGGTTGACGCCCAGGACACCCAAGCCAATACGCCAGAGCAAATTTGGCCAGAGTTTGTTGCCAAGCTTCCGGAAAATATGGGCATTACCGTGATCCGTAATAAAGTCGACCTAAGCGGTGAGGAGCTGGGATTTGATGACAGCCATAGCCATCCAGTGCTAAGGATCAGCGCCAAAGAAGGCCTGGGGATTGACCTAGTACGCGAGCACCTAAAAGCCTGTGTCGGCTTTGAAGGCACGCAAGAAGGCAGCTTTATGGCCCGCCGTCGCCATTTAGATGCCTTAGAACGTGCTTTAAGTCATCTGCAAACTGGCCAGGAGCAGCTTGAAGCCCATATAGCCGGCGAAATTCTTGCCGAAGAACTGCGCTTAGCGCAGCAGTATCTTAACGAGATCACCGGTGAATTCACCTCAGATGATCTGCTCGGCAAGATCTTCAGCTCATTCTGTATCGGCAAATAAGCCTCCACAGAGCAAAAAAGCCCGCAATTAAGCGGGTTTTTTTATGTCTACAGCAAAATATCGAACGAAATTAGGGATCAGATCTTCCTTTGTGTAGATTTATCCAGCTAAAAACCACCCCCTCCCTGGGTTTAATAGAAGTTTTAGATCTAAAAAATAAATATATAGATCTAAAATAAAGTATCTATTTGCACAAAACGATCATTATCCACAAGCAAATAATTCACACCCCTAAGAAATAAGCCAATAGCCCTATTTAATCCCTTTTTGATGACCGGGAACAGCTATTTAACCTAAGCTTATCGACTTTTTATCAACAGCTTAGATTTATGAAAAAACTATATTTTTCATAATGATAAAAAAATGTTCCACATTATTTAATATTATTATTTATGCACTGCTAAATAGATCCATTGAGTGGCGTTGGAGATCAGGTATCATACGAGCCACTTAAACGACTAGTTTGACGACATGAAACAGCTGGAAATTATCATAGGCAGCCAAATGGGCGGCACCGAATATGTGGCCGAACACCTAAGCCAACTCTTGGCGGATCAAGGCATAGAAAGTCAGTTGCACGAGCAACCGGATCTACAACATATAGATAGGGATAAACCCTGGCTGATCTGCACCTCAACTCATGGCGCAGGCGACTATCCCGATAATTTACTGGCATTTATCGAACAGTTAGACGCAAATGAACAGCTGACACAGGTTCATTTTGCGGTGATCGGCGTCGGCGATTCCAGCTATGACACCTTTAATTTTGCCGCTAAAAATATCATTTCCTTATTACAAACTAAGGGCGCGACCTTGTTATTGCCGCAATTAGAGATAGATGTGTTGGGTGAGGATCTACCAGAAGATACTGCCGAGCAATGGCTGCCCAATTTGCTGCAGGCATGGAAAAGTGTATAAGGATCTTACCCAAGACTTATTCACAAAATATCGAAAAGTTAGATCCGAATGTGGATAAAGGCTTAGTATCATGAGATCCAAGGGGTGATTATGCACTTGATAAGATCTATCGCGAATTGCCCTGTGTATAAAACAGCTGTTTGATCAGAGCTTATTTACCCTTAGATCCGATCATATCTACAACTACTGGATCGCTTAATCAGTTGAATTGATATAGTTTTTTATGGTTATCAACAGATCTTGACGTTACTAATAGTAAGATCAATAAAAGATCTCTTTAAAGATCCTTTATTTTATATATGATCCACTTTGAGATCTTGAACACTATTTAACCATTTCCCTTCCCCCATTTTCTAGGTAGAATACGCACCCTTTTCTCTTTCTCCGGTTGTAGGAAACGTTAAATGATTTTCCATGAACACTTTGATGTCATTGTTGTAGGCGGCGGTCATGCTGGCACCGAAGCAGCGTTAGCTGCGGCACGTATGGGTATGAATACCCTGCTGTTGACACATAACATGGACACCCTTGGCCAAATGTCTTGTAACCCTGCGATCGGTGGCATAGGTAAGGGTCATTTAGTTAAAGAGATCGATGCCCTAGGCGGCGCCATGGCGAAAGCCATAGATAAGGGTGGGATCCAATTCAGAACCCTGAATTCATCGAAAGGCCCAGCAGTACGTGCAACCCGAGCACAAGCGGATCGCGCTCTTTACAAAGCCGAAATCCAAGCCATTTTACAGGGGCAGGAAAACCTCAAGATCTTCCAACAATCCTGTGATGATCTTATCGTTGAAGGCGATAAGGTAACTGGTGTTGTAACCCAGATGGGTCTGAAATTCAGCGCCCAAAGTGTGGTATTGACTGTAGGTACCTTCCTCGGTGGGCAGATCCATATCGGTTTAGAGAATTTCCAAGGTGGCCGCGCTGGTGATCCACCGTCGATCGCCTTAGCTCGTCGATTACGTGAATTACCGTTTCGCGTTGATCGCCTGAAAACAGGCACACCTCCGCGTATTGATGCGCGCACGGTTGATTTCAGCAAGATGCAAACTCAGCCTGGTGATACCCCAACTCCGGTTTTCTCATTTATGGGCAAGGCCAGTGATCACCCGCAACAGATCCCTTGTTATATCACCTATACCAATGAGAAAACGCACGAGATCATCAATAACAACCTGCACCGTTCGCCCATGTATTCCGGGGTGATCGAGGGCATAGGTCCACGTTACTGTCCTTCGATTGAAGATAAGATCGTTCGTTTTGCCGATAAAGACAAACACCAGATCTTCGTTGAGCCTGAGGGTCTAACCTCCTATGAGCTCTACCCTAACGGTATTTCAACCAGCCTGCCGTTCGATGTGCAAATGGACATAGTGCGCAGCATTACCGGTTTTGAAAATGCCCATATTTGTCGTCCTGGTTATGCCATCGAGTATGATTTCTTCGACCCACGTGATCTAAAACCATCACTGGAGACCAAGTTTATCAATGGCTTGTTCTTTGCAGGTCAGATCAACGGTACTACGGGCTATGAAGAAGCCGGTGCTCAAGGTTTGATCGCCGGTATGAATGCGGCATTGCAAGTGCAAGGCAAAGATGCCTGGACACCGCGTCGTGACGAGGCTTACACAGGCGTGTTGATCGACGATCTTGCCACCTTAGGTACCAAAGAACCGTATCGCATGTTCACCTCGCGTGCCGAATACCGCTTGTTGCTGCGTGAAGACAATGCCGATTTGCGTCTTACCGCCAAGGGCCGTGAACTTGGCCTGATCTGCGATGAGCGCTGGGCGGCGTTTAATGACAAGCTGGAAGTGATGGAGCAGGAAACTCAGCGTATTCGTTCAACCTGGATCCACAAAGATCACCCGGCGTTGGATTCTGTTAATGCCCTGCTGAAAGCGCCTTTAACCCGTGAAGCAAGTTTGGAAGAGCTGATCCGTCGCCCAGAAATTGATCACAAGGCGCTTTATGCCATTACCGGTCTTGAGTCACCGTCAAACAACGAAGCTGCTCTTGAGCAGGTGGCGATTCAAACCAAGTACGCCGGTTATATCGCCCGTCAGCAGGATGAGATAGCCAAGCAGCTGCGCCATGAGCAAACCTTGTTGCCAAAAGACTTCGATTACAGCCAGGTTTCCGGCCTGTCGAACGAAGTAGTCGCCAAACTGACCGACGCTCGCCCAGACACTATCGGCCAGGCATCGCGTATTTCTGGTATTACTCCAGCGGCGATTTCGTTATTATTGGTCTATCTCAAGAAGCAAGGAATGTTACGCAAATCGGCGTAACCAAGGGCAAGCGTGTTAGAAAACAAATTTAAACAATTGCTGGCTAAGGCCAGCATTTCTCTTAGTGAGCAACAAATCCAGCAATTACTTGCCTATGTTGCTTTGCTGGACAAGTGGAACAAAGCCTACAACCTCACCTCAATTCGCGATCCTAAAGACATGCTGATCAAGCACATCATGGATAGCCTGGTTGTGGCCGAGCATCTGAAAGGTCAACACTACATCGATGTGGGCACCGGCCCAGGTCTGCCCGGCATGGTATTGGCCATCGCCCTGCCCGACACCGAGTTTGTCTTACTTGACAGTCTTGGTAAGCGCGTTACCTTCTTAAAGCAGGTAAAACATGAGCTTGGGCTAAAAAATGTTACCCCGGTGCAGAGTCGAGTTGAAGAATATCAGCCAAGTGTTAAATTAGATGGAGTGCTATCTCGCGCCTTTGCCTCTATTGATGATATGCTGCATTGGTGCGCGCATTTAATAGATCAGGACGGACGCTTTATCGCGCTTAAAGGTCAGTACCCTGAGCAGGAATTGGCACACCTTCCCGACGGCTTCTCTTTTGAACAAAACATTGAGCTTAGGGTTCCTGAATTAGAGGGCGAGCGCCATCTTATAATTCTAAAAAAAGATTAATTGGCGAGGATCAACGTGGCTAAAGTCATTGCTATTGCAAACCAAAAAGGTGGTGTGGGTAAAACCACCACGGCCGTAAATTTGGCGGCCTCAATGGCTGCGACCAAACGCAAGGTGTTGCTGATCGATCTCGATCCTCAAGGCAATGCCACCATGGGCAGCGGCGTTGATAAATACGATGACGTTGCTACCGTCTATGATCTGCTGATCGAAGACAAACCCTTCGAAGAGGTAGTGATCACGCAAACTTCAGGCGAGTATCATCTGATCGCCGCTAACGGCGATGTCACCGCGGCGGAAGTCAAACTGATGGAATTGTTCGCCCGCGAAGTGCGCTTGCGCAATGCCCTGGAAAAGATCCTGGCCGACTACGAGTATATTTTTATCGACTGTCCACCGTCGCTGAACATGTTGACCGTCAACGCCATGGCCGCCGCCGATTCTGTGCTGGTGCCCATGCAGTGTGAATATTATGCCTTGGAAGGGATCACCGCCTTGATGGGCACCATAGAGCAGTTAGCGCAACTGGTTAACCCCAAATTACAGATTGAAGGCATTTTGCGAACCATGTACGATCCGCGCAACCGCCTTGCCAACGATGTTTCCGAACAGCTGAAACAGCATTTTGGCGATAAGGTTTATCGGACCGTTGTTCCGCGCAATGTTCGCCTTGCCGAAGCGCCCAGCTTTGGTGCCCCGGCCATGTATTACGACAGAGCTTCTGCGGGAGCCAAGGCGTATCTTGCCTTAGCCGGTGAAATGCTGCGCCGCAAAGAAAAACAAACATCTGCAGTCGCCTAAATCTAGAGGTAAGCGAATCAATGTCTGCTAAAAAACGTGGATTAGGAAGGGGCCTGGACGCCCTGCTCACGTCGTCAAAACCCGTTGCACCTGGCTCAGAGCAAAGCGCCAACGAGGGGCCGAGCGAGCAAGCCGTTAAAGGCGAATTGCAAAAGCTGGCGATCGAGTTTTTACGTCCCGGCAAGTATCAGCCGCGCAAGGATATGGCCGAAGACGCTCTTGAAGAGCTGGCCAGCTCGATTCGTGCCCAAGGTATTATTCAACCAATCGTGGTGCGCCAACTAGGCGAACAGCAGTACGAAATCATTGCCGGTGAGCGTCGCTGGCGTGCTGCACAACTGGCTAAGCTCGACATGGTCCCTTGTTTAATCAAGGATGTTGCCGACGAAGCCGCTGTAGCCATTGCCCTGATTGAAAACATTCAACGTGAAGACCTCAATGCCATGGAAGAAGCCATTGCTTTGGAGCGTTTAATTGAAGAGTTTTCACTGACGCATCAACAGGTTGCCGATGCGGTGGGTAAATCCCGTACCACGGTGACCAACCTGCTGCGTCTGAACAACCTCAACGATGATGTAAAAATCATGTTAGAGCATGGCGATATCGAAATGGGTCATGCCCGTTGCCTGTTGGCGCTCAGTGGTGAAGCGCAATCTGAGGCCGCCCGCAGCGCCGTAGCCAAGGCTTTAACCGTGCGCGAAACGGAAAAACTGGTGCGTTCTCTGCTGGAACCCACAGAAAAGCCGGTTAAAAAAGAAAAAGACCCAGACGTCAAACAGTTAGAGCAAAAACTCCAAGATAATCTCGGTGCCAAGGTTGAAATTAACTACAACCAGAAAGGTAAGGGTAAGTTGGTGATTTCTTACACTAATTTAGACGAGCTTGAAGGCATTTTAGAGCGTATCGACCCGCAGCGAAATCAGGTTTAATAATCCCCTTCTCGCCCCCGTGATCACGGGGGTGAAATTGACACAATTTCATCTTGCTCAAGTTGCAAATTGGCCAGAAATCAGTATAATTTCGCCAGTTTTAGCACCCTAATGAAACTTAACGTAATTAAGGTTAATGGAAAGTGACGCAAAGGTTATCTGGCCCATATCGCCGAGCCGCATTAAAAGGCGTTCTTCTTCAGGGTGTCGTAGCAATCATAGCTGCAGTAATAGTTTTAGTAGGTTGGGAAGTAGATGCCGCGGTTTCAGCATTGGCTGGTGGACTGGTGGCGGTACTTCCTAACTTTTTATTTGCCATCTATGCGTTTCGTTATGTGGGCGCGAGCAAGGCAAAACAAGTGTATGCCTCATTTAAAAGGGGCAACGGATTAAAATTTTTGCTAACGATTTTCTTGTTCGCACTAATATTTAAGCTTTATCCGGTAGTGGCGTTGCCATTTTTCTTCGGTTTTATATTAGTGACGTTTGCACAGTGGTTAGCGCCGATTTTTTTTAATCATTAACTTTTGGGATAAAACATGGCTGCAGGTGAAGAACTTACCTTAACGGGTTACATCCAGCACCATTTAACTAACGGTCAAGTCAGTATTGGCGATGGTTGGTTTTGGAAGCTGAATGTAGATACCCTCGCATGGTCTATCGGTCTTGGACTGATTTTCTTATGGATCTTTAAGCGCGCTGCGAACAAAGCATCGCTTGGTGTTCCTGGGAAATTTCAGTGCTTTATCGAGATGGTCGTTGAATTCGTTGATCAAAACGTGAGAGACACCTTTCACGGTAGAAGTCGACTAATCGCTCCTCTTGCTCTGACGATTTTCGTCTGGGTATTCCTAATGAACTTAATGGACTTGATCCCAGTTGATTTCCTTCCTGCACTTGCGGGTCAAATCGGCGTATTGTCAGGTGCTGTAGAGAGTTCTCACGATGTTTACATGAAGGTGGTACCAACAACCGACCTTAACCTGACGCTAGCGCTGGGTATCGGTGTGTTCGCACTTATCATCTTCTACTCGATTCGTGTTAAGGGCTTAATGGGCTTTATCAAGGAGCTAACGCTTCACCCATTCAGTTCTAAAAACATGGTTGTTCAAGCTCTATTTATTCCGGTTAACTTCATTCTAGAGTTCGTAACTCTGATTGCTAAGCCGGTTTCATTGGGCTTACGTCTATTCGGTAACCTTTATGCTGGTGAACTTATCTTCATCCTGATTGCAGCAATTGGCTTGTTCCAATTACCACTGCACTTTGTATGGGCGGTATTCCACATCCTGGTTATCGTATTGCAAGCATTCATCTTCATGATGCTGACAATTGTTTACCTGAGCATGGCGTCTGAAGACAACCATTAAGAACCGGCTCAAAAAAGATTTTTTTAACTTTAACTTTAATCATTTACAAAAATATTGGAGACAATAATGGAAATCGTACTAGGCCTTAAATATATCGCTGTTGCCCTACTTATCGGTTTTGGTGCCCTTGGTACTGCTATCGGTTTCGGTAACCTAGGTGGTAAATTCCTAGAATCAGCTGCTCGTCAGCCTGAGCTTGCACCTCAACTACAAGTTAAAATGTTCATCGTAGCTGGTCTTATCGATGCGATCGCTATGATCGGTGTAGGTATCGGTCTATACCTATTGTTCGCTGCTTAATATTAGATAAGACATTTAACGCGAACATAAATTGACTTGTAAGGAGGAGCGGACGTGAGTTTAAACGCCACTCTAATTGGTGAATTAATCGCTTTCATCGTTTTTGTATGGTTCTGCATGAAGTTCGTGTGGCCACCACTAAACGGTGCAATCGAGGCTCGCCAAAAGAAAATCGAAGATGGTTTAGCTGCCTCTGACAAAGCTGAAAAAGATCTTGAGCTTGCTCGTAAAAAAGCAACCGAGCAACTTAAAGAAGCTAAAGCAGAAGCCGCTGATATCATCGAGCAAGCTAAAAAGCGTGCGACGCAAATCGTTGACGAAGAGACAACTCGTGGTCACGAAGAGCGTGAAAAAATCATTGCTCAAGGTCATTCAGAAATCGAAGCCGAGCGTAACCGTGCCAAAGAAGAACTGCGTAAGCAGGTTGCTTCTCTAGCGGTTATCGGTGCCGAGAAGATCTTAGAGCGCGAAATCAATGAAGCCGCACATAGCGACATAGTTGAAAAACTTGTTGCCGAGCTTTAATAGGAGGGTATGAGCATGTCTGAACTGACTACTATCGCTCGCCCATACGCTAAAGCGGCTTTTGAATTTGCCGTTGATAAAGGCGCGGTTGATGCCTGGAACGAGATGTTGTTTTTCGTTGGTGAAGTAGCCAAGAATGAACAAGTAGCTCGTTTCCTGTCGAGCAGCGCCTCTGCTGATAAACAAGCTGAAACTATCATTCAGATTTGTGCAGAGCAACTCAACGAATATGGCCAGAACCTGGTAAAGGTAATGGCCGAAAATGGACGTTTAGTCGCCCTACCGGCGGTTGCACAATTATTCGCTGAATTTAAAGCGGATTATGACAAAGAAATCGACGTTGACGTCGTTTCTGCAACCGACCTTGCTGCAGCGCAGCAAGAGAAACTAGTCGCGGCACTTGAAAAACGTTTCGCACGCAAAGTTAAGCTGAATTGTAGTGTTGATAACTCGGTTGTTGGTGGTCTGGTAATTAGAGCCGGCGACACCGTAATCGATGGCAGTATCAGCGGCAAACTTAGCCGTTTGGCCACTACACTACAATCGTAATTGGGAAGAAGAGCATGCAACTTAATTCCACTGAAATTTCTGATCTGATCAAAAAACGTATTGAGCAGTTCGAAGTTGTAAGTGAAGCTCGTAACGAAGGTACTATCGTATCTGTTACTGACGGTATCATCCGCATCCACGGTCTAGCTGACTGTATGCAAGGTGAGATGATTGAGCTTCCTGGCAACCGTTATGCTATCGCACTAAACCCTTGAGCGCGACTCAGTAGGTGCAGTAGTAATGGGTCCATACGCAGACCTTAAAGAAGGCGTAAAAGTACAATCTACTGGTCGTATCCTTGAAGTACCTGTTGGTCGTGGTCTACTTGGTCGTGTTGTTAACACACTAGGTGCTCCTATCGATGGTAAAGGTGCTCTAGATAACGACGGTTTCGAACCAGTTGAAAAAATCGCACCAGGCGTAATCGAGCGTCAATCAGTAGATGAGCCAGTACAAACTGGTTATAAGTCTATCGATGCGATGATTCCAGTTGGTCGTGGTCAGCGTGAGCTTGTAATCGGCGACCGTCAGACTGGTAAAACTGCACTAGCTATCGATGCTATCATCAACCAAAAAGGCACAGGCGTTAAGTGTGTGTACGTAGCGGTTGGTCAAAAAGCATCTACTATCGCTAACGTAGTACGTAAACTTGAAGAGCACGGTGCACTTGAGAACACTATTGTTGTTGTTGCATCTGCTTCTGAATCAGCAGCGCTACAATTCCTAGCGCCATTCGCTGGTTGTACTATGGGTGAATACTTCCGCGACCGCGGTGAAGACGCACTAATCGTATATGATGATCTTTCTAAGCAAGCTGTTGCTTACCGTCAGATCTCACTACTACTTAAGCGTCCACCAGGCCGTGAAGCTTACCCAGGTGACGTATTCTATCTTCACTCACGTCTTCTAGAGCGTGCATCACGTGTAAACGCTGATTACGTTGAGAAGTTCACCAATGGTGAAGTGAAAGGTAAAACAGGTTCACTGACGGCTCTGCCTATCATTGAAACTCAAGGTGGTGACGTTTCTGCGTTCGTACCTACAAACGTTATCTCAATCACCGACGGTCAGATCTTCCTAGAAACTGACTTGTTCAACGCAGGTATCCGTCCGGCCGTTAACGCTGGTATCTCGGTATCTCGTGTAGGTGGTGCAGCGCAAACTAAAATCGTTAAGAAACTAGGTGGTGGTATCCGTCTAGCGCTAGCTCAGTACCGTGAACTAGCGGCGTTCTCTCAGTTCGCTTCTGACCTTGACGATGCAACTCGTGCCCAGCTTGAGCACGGTGAGCGCGTAACAGAGCTAATGAAGCAGAAACAGTACGCACCTATGTCTGTTGCGGAAATGTCTCTGTCGCTATTTGCTGCTGAAAAGGGCTATCTGAAAGACATCGAAATCGCGAAAATCATGGATTTCGAAGCAGCTCTTATCTCATATGCAAACAGCACATACGCAGAGCTAATGGCTGAAATCAATGAAACTGGTAACTACAACGCCGAGATCGAAGCGCAGCTGAAAGAACTTCTAGAGAAGTTCAAGTCTACGCAAACTTGGTAATTAGTTATGAACGGTGAGTTTTAATTTTAAAACTCACCCAGATTCGGAGAAAGAGTCATGGCCAGCGGAAAAGAGATAAAAAGCAAGATCGGGAGTATCAAGAATACTCAGAAGATCACTAGCGCTATGGAAATGGTTGCCGCTTCTAAAATGAAGAAGGCGCAAGACCGTGTGGCTTCAAGCCGTCCATACGCTGAAAACTTACGCAAAGTGATCGGTCATGTTGCTAATGCTAGCCTCGAATATCGCCATGCCTATTTGGAAGAGCGTGAGGTCAAGCGCGTTGGTTATATCGTCATCTCTACCGACCGTGGTTTATGTGGTGGCTTGAACTCTAACGAGTTCAAGAAAGTAGCTTTAGAAGTCAAAGCGTGGAAAGAAAAGGGCGTATCTGCGGATTTCGCCGTACTAGGTAGCAAGGCTGCCGGTTTCTTCCAGCGTTTTGGTGGCTCATTGCTCGCCAAAAAATCAGGTCTAGGCGATGCGCCTTCAGTGCAGGACGTAATTGGTCCTGTAAAGGTTATGCTTGATGCATACAACGAAGGCAAATTAGACCGCTTGTTTGTTGTTTACAACAAGTTTGTAAACACCATGAAGCAAGAACCAACAATCGATCAATTGTTGCCTTTGCCGAAAACAGAAAGCGAAGAACTAGCACACCGCTGGGACTACATCTACGAGCCAGATCCAAAAGCACTTTTGGAAACACTAATGGTTCGCTTTGTAGAATCTCAGGTATATCAAGGTGTGGTTGAAAATGCTGCCTCTGAGCAGGCCGCCCGTATGGTTGCGATGAAAGCCGCAACAGATAACGCAGGCGACCTGATGGATGAGTTACAGCTTGTTTATAACAAGGCTCGTCAGGCCGCAATCACACAAGAAATCAGTGAGATTGTTGGCGGATCAGCAGCAGTTTAATGCTTCGGGCAAAGATTAACGAGAGGAATAGACATGAGTTTAGGTAAGGTCGTCCAAATTATCGGCGCCGTTGTGGACATCGAGTTCCCACAAGACAGCGTGCCTGCCGTATATGACGCACTAAAAGTTACAGACGGCGACCTAGCAGGTCTGACACTAGAAGTTCAGCAGCAGCTAGGTGGCGGTGTGGTACGTGGTATCGCACTTGGTACTACTGACGGTCTACGTCGTGGTACAGCAGTAGAAAACACAGGTGAAGCGATCAAGGTTCCAGTAGGTAAAGCTACTCTTGGTCGTATCATGAACGTACTAGGTGAAGCAATTGACGAAGCTGGCCCAATCGGCGAAGAAGAGCGTATGTCAATTCACCGCGAAGCACCTTCGTACGAAGATCAATCAAGCTCGGTAGAACTACTTGAGACTGGTATCAAAGTAATCGACCTAGTATGTCCATTCGCTAAGGGTGGTAAAGTAGGTCTATTCGGTGGTGCTGGTGTAGGTAAAACCGTAAACATGATGGAACTTATCCGTAACATCGCGATCGAGCACAGCGGTTACTCTGTATTCGCCGGTGTTGGTGAGCGTACTCGTGAGGGTAACGACTTCTATCACGAAATGAACGATTCAAACGTACTTGATAAAGTATCGCTTGTATACGGTCAGATGAACGAGCCACCGGGTAACCGTCTACGTGTTGCTTTGACTGGTCTAACTATGGCAGAGAAGTTCCGTGACGAAGGTCGTGACGTTCTTTTCTTCGTAGATAACATCTACCGTTACACGCTTGCCGGTACTGAGGTATCAGCACTACTAGGTCGTATGCCTTCAGCGGTAGGTTACCAGCCAACTCTTGCAGAAGAGATGGGTGTACTACAGGAGCGTATCGCGTCTACTAAGACTGGTTCAATCACTTCAATCCAAGCGGTATACGTACCTGCGGATGACTTGACTGACCCATCTCCGGCGACTACTTTCGCCCACTTAGATGCGACAGTTGTACTTTCTCGTGATATCGCAGCACTAGGTATCTACCCTGCTGTTGACCCACTTGATTCAACTTCACGTCAGCTTGATCCGCTAGTAATCGGTCAAGAGCACTACGACACAGCTCGTGGCGTTCAAACCGTACTCCAGCGTTATAAAGAGCTGAAAGACATCATCGCCATCCTAGGTATGGACGAGCTGTCTGATGAAGATAAGCAAGTGGTATCACGTGCTCGTAAAATCCAGCGTTTCCTATCTCAGCCGTTCTTCGTTGCTGAGGTATTCACAGGTTCACCTGGTAAATACGTTTCACTAAAAGACACCATTGCTGGCTTTAAAGGCATTCTAAACGGTGAGTTCGACGACATGCCAGAGCAAGCGTTCTACATGGTTGGCTCAATCGAAGAAGCGCAAGAAAAAGCGAAAAGCATGTAATTAGGAGGGGAGTATGGCAGCTATGACCGTACATCTTGATGTAGTTAGCGCAGAAGGAAACTTGTTTTCCGGTCGTGTAGAGACACTTCAAGTGACAGGTAGTGAAGGTGAATTGGGTATTTACCCAGGTCACGCGCCGCTACTAACTGCCCTGAAACCTGGTATGGTGCGTTTGGTTAAGCAACTAGGTGGTGAAGAAATCATCTATGTTGCTGGCGGTACACTTGAGGTTCAACCTCATAGCGTAACCGTGCTGGCTGATATTGCCGTTCGAGCTGAAGAGCTGGACGAGCAAGCAGCAGAGCAAGCTCAACGCGAAGCGCAAGAGCAAATGGATAAAGCACAAAGCGGCGAATTGGATTACCAAAAAGCGGCAGTGCAACTAGAAGAAGCGCTTGCGCAACTTCGTGTTATCCGCCAATTGCGCAATAGCTAATGCTATCGACCGAAAAGGTTTGCAAAAACCCACGCTAACAGCGTGGGTTTTTTTATGCCTGTTCGTTCAATGTTCATAGTGAAGCGGTTACAATATTGCCAATTTGTACACAATGGTACAGTTTTGGCGTTGGTGAAGGCTTGTATGAGCTTTGCTCTATCCAGACACAGGACGTGCTGATTTAAAGCGCCACACTGAATCATGTGACAGTGGATGCGAAAAAAGGATATTAGAATGAATTTGACCACAGTTATTTTGGCCGCGGGTAAGGGAACTCGCATGCGCTCGAAGCTTCCCAAGGTATTGCACCCAATCGCCGGTAAGCCTATGGTGCAGCACGTTATCGATAATGCCAAAGCCCTTGGCGCTAAAGCCACGAATCTGGTTTATGGCCATGGCGGCGAGATGCTGCAACAGCAATTGACCGGTAATGAGTTGAACTGGGTTCTTCAGGCCGAGCAGCTTGGTACAGGCCACGCAGTCGCGGTGGCCAAAGAGCACATTGCGGACAATGATACCGTGCTTATTCTTTATGGTGATGTGCCGCTTACGAAGAAATCGACCTTGGAAAAACTCTTGGCAGCCACACCTGAACGTGGTTTGGCCGTATTAACCGTAGATCTTGAAAACCCGACCGGCTATGGTCGCATGCTGCGTGAAAACGGCAAACTGGTTGGTATCGTTGAGCAAAAAGACGCCACCCCTGAACAACTGGCCATCACAGAAATCAATACAGGTATTATGGCCTGTAACGGCGGTCTGTTGAAAAAGTGGTTAGGCAATCTTTCCAATAACAATGCCCAAGGCGAGTACTATCTTACGGATATCGTCGCCATGGCGCACGCTGAGGGCGTAGAGATCAGTTCAAGCCAGCCTGAGCACCCGATGGAAGTAGAAGGTGCTAATAATCGCGTACAGCTCGCTCAGTTAGAACGTGCGTATCAAGCATGGCAAGCCGAAGAGCTGATGATTAACGGCGCCAGCCTGGCCGATCCTGCCCGTATCGATGTGCGCGGCACGGTCACCACGGGCCAGGACGTACAAATTGACGTAAACGTTATTTTCGAAGGCAACGTAGAGCTGGGCGACGATGTGATCATTGGCCCTAACTGTGTGCTGAAAAACTGTAAAATTGGTGATGGTGTGGTGATCAAGGCCAATACCCTGATTGAAGATGCCACAGTGGCCGCCAAATGTACCCTGGGCCCATTTGCACGCCTGCGCCCGGGTGCGGTGATGGAGGAAGACTCGCACATAGGTAACTTTGTGGAGATGAAGAAATCACGACTTGGCAAGGGTTCAAAGGCAAACCATTTGACCTACCTTGGCGATGCGCAAATCGGCGAGAAGGTGAATATCGGCGCCGGTACCATTACCTGTAACTATGATGGCGTGAACAAGTCGCAAACCATTATCGGCGACAACGCCTTTATCGGTTCTAACTCATCGCTGGTGGCCCCGGTTGAGATCGGCAACACCGCCACCGTGGGTGCCGGCTCGGTAGTAACCGCTAAGGTGGGTGATAACCAGTTGGCCGTAGCTCGCGCAAAACAGCGCAATCTGGATGGCTGGCAACGCCCGGTTAAGAAGAGCTAAAAGCCCTTCCATCATATAAAAAAGAGCCGCTTTTGTTAGCGGCTTTTTCATATCTCACCCAGCAACAAATGTCACAAAGTGCATCAAAGTGTCTTTTTTATTACCAGTAAATTGCAGGTATATGAATAAAACATAACCATCGGCGTGGGGAAGTTATTACAACTTCATTACAAAAAATAAACAACACCGAAGGTTAAGTATGTTTAACTTGAAAAAAGTCTCCTTTATGGTGGCTTCAGCCTTGTATATCGGCAGTTCAGCGGCCAGTGCCGTGAATGCTTCTGCCGAGCAATGGGTTGCACCATCATCAGACTACGCGCCAAAACCTATGATTGAAGAAATGCATTGGTCGGGCGACGTTGCTCAAACTGTAAAAAAACAGGGAAAGATCTTCCGCGCGGAAGAGGGTGTGCATGGTGAGCATACATATATTGTCGAGCTAGAGGATGCGCCGCTGTCGGCGTACGATGGTCAAATTAAAGGTCTGGCTGAAACAAAATCAGTCGTAACCAGTGCTCGCACTCAACAAGGCCAGCCCCTGAACCTAAATACACAGGAACTTTCTAGTTATAACAAATACCTGAGCTCTCAGCGTCAAAACTTCATTACCCAAGCCAGCGCTTTGCAAGGCTTAAGCGTGAATGTTGAGCGCTCCTACTCGGTGGCAATTAATGCCTTCACCACCAGCATGACGCAAGACGAAGCGATGCGTTTGGCTAAAGTACCGGGTGTAAAACGCATTACCCGCTCAAAAGTGTATGAACTTTCAACCTTTAACACCATTGAACAAACTGGTGCGAAGCAACTATGGGCTAATGCTTTTGGTGGCGGCTCTAATAAAGGTGAAGGCATGGTTGTGGGTGTAATTGATACTGGTATCAATTCAGACCACCCATCTTTTGCTGAAGTGGGTGGTGATGGCTATGTTCACGAAAATCCACTAGGTGAAACATTCTTGGGTGACTGTGCGAGCGCTGCATTCTCAGATAAGTGTAATAACAAGCTAATTGGTATTTACTCTTACCCTGAAATCACCAATACCTACAGTGATCCTGTGTTTGCAGAGTCGCGTCCGGCCTATGGTGAAGACTATAACAGCCACGGTTCACACGTAGCGGGTACTGCAGCGGGTAATATTCTTTATGATGTACCATTCAAGCTAGCGGACGCTGCGGCGCAATCAACGGGTGTGGCAACGGATCTGGTCTTTGAAGAAGTATCTGGTATGGCACCACACGCTAATATCATCTCTTATCAGGTATGTTGGCCAGGCGGTTCGGGCGACCCCTATGCGGGCTGTCCAACAACGACTATCCTGGCGGCGATTGAGCAATCGATCATCGACAATGTTGATGTACTGAACGCGTCACTGGGTGGTCTTGAAGAAGATCCTTGGCTAGACCCAATTGAACAAGCATTCTTCAATGCTGCCAATGCCGGTGTATTCGTTGCCGTAGCTGCGGGTAACTCAGGCCCTGAATTAAGCACAGCCGACCACTCATCACCTTGGGTAACTACGGTTGCTGCTCATTCACCGTCTTCAATTGTTGACTTCGGTGCAAAGTCGTTGGCAAACATGTCTGGCGGTGACACTGCTGCGCCGGCCGCTATCAAGGGTTACTCTTCAACATTTGAAGAAGTGACAGGCCTTATTGTTAAGGCGGAAAACTTTGAGAACCCAGGTACAAACTCATTCAACATCGCGGATTGTGATATCCCATTCCCTGCAGGTACATTTGATTTAGCGGATGACCCGGCCACGGTAGATATCGATGAAAGCACACAAGACGTGATTGTTACCTGTCGTCGTAGCTCGCGTCCGCTGTACGAAAAAGCAAATAACGTTGCAGCGGGTGGTGCTGAAGGTGTCATCATTTACAACCGCTTTAGCTTCCAGGATAGCGCATCTATTCCAGTTCTTCCGCACCCATTACCGGCAATTCATATTACCAATGCCGATAGTACTGCGCTTCTCAATTGGCTGGACTCAGGCTCAGGTCATATGGGTACAGTCACCGGTGCCCAGAGTGAGATTGTGCCGGTAGACAAAGAGCGCGTAGCCTACTTCTCAGGCCGTGGCCCATCTTATTTTGGTATCGATACCATGCTGGTGGATATCGCAGCACCGGGTGTAGATATCTATGCACCGAGCTCGGATGATCAACCATTCACCAACAATCCACGCACCGCTGATTGGCAAACCATGTCGGGTACCTCAATGGCGAGTCCGCACGTTGCCGGTGCCGCTGCCTTGCTACAACAATCTCACCCGGAGTGGTCTGTATCTCAGGTGCAATCGGCATTGATGCTAACTGCTGGTAACGATCTAACCAATGCTCGTTTCCTAAGCAACTATAAAGATGATGGTATCAAGTCGAGCTTACAAGACATGGGTGCGGGCCGCATGCGTGTTGAGTTGGCCGACAAAGCAGGCCTAACCCTGCATCAAGATATCGCCGATATGGCCGATGCCAACCCGTCAACGGGTGGTCACGCAGAAGACCTGAACACAGCCTATGTTGTGGATAATACATGTCCAACAAGCTGTACATTCGTGCGTGAGTTCACAGCGACAGAAGACGCAAGTTGGACGGTACACACTGAAGAGTGGATTGGTGCCTTCGAATTAACTGCTGAGCCGGCACAATTTGATATTAAAGCCGGTGAAACGCAGCAAATCGTTATTACCGCCACCAGTAAGCCGCACTCAAGTGCAGCTAGCTACATAGATCTAAGTGGTAACCAAGGCCAAGTGACGCTGGTTTCCAACAACAGTGCTTCACCTGTACTTGAATTGCCAGTATGGACTTTCACTGGTGACCGTGGTCTTCCTGACTACGTTAAAGTTGAGGCACACCGTACTTCTGCTGCTATCGAAGTAGGTCCATTCAATACCGCAGAAGTAACAGACTTCACAGCACGTAGCTACGGCATGGTTAAAGGTGATGCGAAGACCCTCAAATTCTTCTCAGATCCAACCGCTGGCGACCCATTTGATCTTCATGAAGAAGAAGGTGAAATGGTTAACATTAACCACGTCGAGTGGACACAAGTGCCTGAAGGCAGCAAGATGTACAGCGCGAGCGTGGTTGGCGCTGGTATCACTGAGCGTATGATCCTCTTTACAGGTCAGGACGCCAATGGTGATGGTATGGCCAGCATGGACGAAGTGCTTTGTATGTCTACCAACTACAACATCAACAACTTCTGTAACATCGTTGAGCCGAATGCGGGTGATTATTTCACTGTGTTTATGAGCACAGCCTATGTTCCTTACGGTGAAGTAGATGAAGGCCGTGATGTGACCATAGCAACCGGTGTTGTAGGTCAGGATATGGGGGGCTTGGTTGTTAGTGCCGAGCAGCAAATTTCTGGCTACGAACAATACAATGTCAATCTTGCGTACAACCTACCAGAAATGGAAATCGGTGATATCTACTTTGGTGGTTTCGACCTTGGTTCAAACCCTGAAGATGCAGGTAACCTAGGTTATGTACCTGTACTTGTCACGCAAATTGATGATGACGTTACCTTCACAGCAGACAAGCACAAGGCGAGCCCAGGCGATGTTGTTAACTTCACCGTTGATGTGATTGCTAACAATGAAACGCAGGCGCGCAACTTTGCGTTGACCACTGAATTCCCTGAAGGCATTCAGATCATTGCCGACAGTATTGTTTCTACGGCTTCTACACCTGTGACACCTGAAGTAACAGATAACATGTTGTCATTGGTTGGTGTACAGGACACAACTAAAGACGTTGTCCGTAACTACATCATTACAACTAATATCACGGATCAGAGCTGTTCACTGTTAGCGGGTAACTCACCGTACCCGGATTATCTGAACTTGCGTGACCTAGGTTGGCGCACGCTTGAAGGTGTAGAAGGTAATTACAGAAACGAATATAAGTACTCATTTAAAGAATTGATGCAAACCGATATGGATGTGAAGTTCCCATTCTTTAACAAGTATCACTTCGACTCAATCAAGCTAAACCCAGCAGGTCTGGTAACCTTTGGTGATACGGGCCGTACAACGCCGTTCCACGTTGAATTCCCACGTGCAGCGAGCATGCCGCCTCCGCCACCTTACATCATCGCGCCTTTCTGGGTAGGTGATAACACTATTCCTGAGCGCATTGACGCAAGCTCTCGTGTTGAAGGCGATCCTAATGCGGGTATCACGCCAACCTTTACTTACTCACGTGAGTGGTTAGTACTGGAGTGGGATAACGTTGAGCGTACTTACACCGACGGTCAAAGTGTCGACTTTGAAATGTTCATGCGTATGGGCATCAACTATGAGCCGGGTGAGTACGAGCTGATGTTTGCCTACGACAACGTTAATCTGGTTGATAATCAGGGCTCTATCGGCTTTAAAGCTGCCGATGGTCGCATCTTAGTCAATGGTGACATCCCAATGGATGTAAATATTGGTGATGGTTTCGCTTATGACAACATCAACGACCTTGTACATGACGGCTTAGTAGTTTGTATGGACTACACAGGTCCAGAAATCTCTAAGTTCAGCGTGAGCTTTGATGCCTATGTTTCTGAAAAAGCAGCTAATCAGGTACATACATTGTACGTGAACAATGGCCTTGAAGGTTCAGACACCGAGCGCTTGAGCGTAGATCTAGAGGTAATGGGTAACATCACCTTGGTAGACTTAAAAGACCTTTCTGTTGCTGAGAACGAGTCTGTCAGCTTCGATGTTATCTACGCAGATAAAAACGGGGTGAGTAATGAAATCCTGGTAACCGGTGACAACGTAGCCGCGCAAGTGAGTGGCCATGACTCTGGTTCAGCCGTGACCTTAACACCGACTGCTAACTTCCACGGTGAAACCGAAATTACCGTGACGGTTAAAGACAGTGTTAACGGCACCGATATGGCCTCGCAAACCTTTATGCTAATGGTGGTTTCCGATGGCGAAGAGCTAGGTTGTACCGACCCTACAGCAACTAACTTTGATGTGTTAGCCAATACTGATGATGGAAGCTGTACATATCCAGTACAAGTAACGCCTGAAGAGCCAGTGAAAGCAAAATCATCAGGTGGTTCTATGGCCTGGATGTTATTGCTATTCATGCCGTTAGCACTGCTTCGCAGAGCTCGTAACGGTTAACTTTCATAGACCCTAGTAAGTAAAAGCCAATTGGAAACAATTGGCTTTTTTTCTTACCCACCAGCACATTTTTTTCTTATTAATAGAGTTTCTAAATTGTTACAAAAGTGTACATTAATTGCGTTGACTGACACCCCCCCTCGGGCGATGCTGCTACCTCAATTAAAGCGGTGTTTTTCATTAATGAGAGTCGGTAGCAAGGTGAATAAGGCGGGGCTATTTCTGATAATTGCGCTATTGAGTGGCGCTGTGAGTGCGAGTGAAGAAACTATCTACACCGCTCAATCAGGATGGCAGTTTGGTCTTAGCGCCGGTTATGGTGAGATCGAGAACCCGATTCATGATGCTGATGATATTCCCTTGTATGTGATCCCTAAAGTCGAAGTGTTTTATGGCGACTTTGCCTTTAGCAATTTTGAACTATCTTGGACACCCCTGAGTAACGACAACCACCAGCTGTCCTTCATCAGTAAAATGAATCGTGATGGTTTGTATTTTATTGATAGCCTGGCAGCGAGCTCGGTTGTTGCTTCTTTGACGTCCACCGTGAGGCCAGGGGCGCCGCGCCCGCCCAGTACCCAGCAAGAGCCACAACAACCCAAAGTATCGAAAAGAGTGGGGGATATCACCAAAATACCCGATCGGGAGTTATCCTTTTTGGCTGGCGCCCAGTACCTCTTTGATTGGCAGCAATGGCGCCTTAGTGCGAGCTATTTTACTGAAGTGACCAATTATCACCATGGTCAAGAAGGCGCGCTGGTGCTTTCTCGTTATCAGCGGTGGCACAAGCATTTACTCGTTGCCGCGGCTGAGCTTCAATACCAGAGTAATGAAATAACCAAATACTATTATGGCAGTCACCGCCAGGAAATTGCCGCTGGTTTTTCATTGTATCAGCCACAGCATGCGTTCAATAAAGGCCTGCAGCTAACCTACCAATATCAAATTAACGAAGATTGGCGATTTATTTCCGATCTTAAATGGCAGGTGCTAGACAGTGAAATTGCCGACAGTCCGCTAGTATCGAAGCAACATTTGCTTTCTTACTACGCCGGGGTGGCTTGGAGTTTCTGATGAGTCAACGTGTGGCGATGCAGCTTTTCATAACCCTGGTCACCTTGCTGATGCACAACGGTAACGCCAGCGCGCTTGAAAAGCACTATATCAAGGCGAAGCCGGGAACCTGCGTGACCACTCAAACCAGTTGCCAGATAAACCTATTATTAAGTTGGCAAGGAGAGCCTACCACGACCTATTGCTTGCAGGTGGAAGCCGGTGAGCCAAAACTAATTTGCGACGTCCCCAATCGTGCTCAGCACTATAAATTGTCATTGGAAGCCGCGTCCGATGTGATGATTTACCTAGTGCGTAAGCAAGATAAGCAGCGAGTTGCACAGGTGATGATCGACGTGCAACGTCACTTTCTAAATCAAAAGCGTCGCAAGGTAGCTTGGAGTATTTTTTAATGAGTGAACAACAAAAATCTATTCTTTATGTCGAAGACGACCTGAAATTGGCCGAGCTTATCTCTACCTTCCTAATATCTCATGGTTTTTCTGTGACCCATATTAGCTCACCGCATATAGCGGCATTTGAAATGGTGAAGCGGCGCTATGATCTGGTGTTACTCGATATCGGCTTACCGGAAAGCGACGGCTTCAAGGTTTTTGAAGAGCTGCAGCGCCAGTATTCGGTGCCGGTTATTTTCCTCACTGCCAGGCAAAGTCATGTGGATCATATTCATGCCCTGGAACTGGGTGCCGAGGACTACCTGACTAAGCCTATTTCACCTTCTATTTTACTGGCGCGTATTAACCACTGCCTGCGTCGCAATGAACTGAAATACTGTGCTAAGAATGCCGCCCAGTCGCAGACACTGACCATAGGTAATCTGGTGATCAATCGTTATCAGCGTCAGGCGAGTTTAAATGGCGACCGCCTCGAGCTCACCACCGGCGAATTCGATTTATTGGAGAAGTTGGCCTTTAATGTCGGTCAGGTGGTGAGTCGAGAGCATTTATTCGAGGCCGCCATTGGCCGCCAATACGATGGTCAGAATCGCACCATAGATGGACGTGTGAGCCGATTACGTAAAAAATTAGGGGATGCCGATGAGCACCCCAGTCGTATTATCACGGTATGGGGTAAGGGCTATATTCTTTCTCCGGATGCGTGGAAGTGAGTTAAGTGCTCAAGGTTTATGGCTACCTTTTTTCAACCCTGGTGCTGTGCTTAGGCATAAGCGCCTGGCTGATTAACAGCCATCTCGGCGACACCGCCATTGCCAGTGACGCCGAGCTTGCCCTGGCTCGGGGCATGCTGCAAGCGCCTAACCCACAGGCCAGTCACCTTATCAGCGCAATCACCCTCACCGATATTCACTTTGATCCCCATATAGACGAGCAACTGCGCAGCGGTGCCGTGGTGCCTATGCTGGATCAAGACAATCAGTTGCTATTTTATTACCTGGACGGCAGCCGGCAGCGCATCTTAGTGCTTGGCCCCTTGCCGCGGGCGCAGAGGGAACAGCAACAAGCGCTGATCAGCCTGCTGTTTTATACCAGTGTCGCGGTGGCTGTGCTGCTGGTGTGTTGGCCCTTGTTTCGCGATCTCAACCGGCTGCGTCAGGCCAGCAATAAGATTTCCGTCGGTAATTTTGCCGCTCAGGCCAGGCTTGGGCGTTTAAGTGCGATTAAACGCATCGGCGATGCCTTTGATGAAATGGCCGAAGAGTTACAAAACCAAAGCGACTACCAGCGTCAGCTGATCAATGCGGTATCTCATGATTTCTTCACGCCCATTAGTCGCGCTAAATTTGCCCTGGAAATGGCCGCCCACCAGCCCAGTGGTGCAGTTGACTGCAATAGCGTGTTGCAAGATATCACCGAGCTGGAAATGCTGGTGGAGGAGTTCCTCACCTATGCCGAACTGAATCAATGCAAGCCAGTGATCCGTCCGGTCGTCCATGATGCCAGGGAGCTGTTGGAGCAGGGCTGTGATAAATTTCGTATCTATAGCGATTTGAACATACATATAGATTGTCACTGTGATGTGATTGAGGTGGATAGGCGCAGTTTCCTGCGTATTCTCACCAATTTAATGAGCAACGCCGTACGTTTTGCCCACACCCAAATTCATATCAGTTTGCGGGCTCACCCGCATGGTATTGAGTTGAGCGTGGCCGATGATGGCCCAGGCTTTAATGAGCAACTCAGTGGCAAGCTGTTGCAGGCATTTGTTAAAAACCATCAGGTTGCCCAGCGCGAGCAAACCGGCGTGGGTCTGGGCTTATCTATCGTTAGCAAGTTGTGCCTGTGGCACGACGCCGATCTGCAACTGGAGCAAAGTACGGCATTAAATGGAGCCTGTGTGCGAATAGTGTTTTAGGCCTGTTTATCTTTTCACTTATTACCACCGCTGCTTTCTTGATTAACGGTGAACGTCCTGTAACTATATGTGGGGAAAATAAAAAATAGACCCAATGGACACCTGCATGACGAACCAACAGATAGTGGTGATTGAAGATGAGCCGGCCATAGCCGATACCCTGGTGCATGTAATAGAACAAGCGGGGTTGAGCGTCAGCTGGTGTGCTACCGCCGCGCAGGGGTTGGCCGTTATACAAGATGAGCAGGTGGCTTTGGTGTTGCTCGATGTGGGTCTGCCCGATGGTAATGGCTTTGAACTGTGTAAACAGATACGCAGCTTCTCTACTGTGCCCATTATCTTTTTAACCGCCCGCAGTGATGAAATCGACAGGGTGGTGGGTCTGGAAATCGGCGCCGATGACTATGTTACCAAGCCCTTTAGTCCCCGCGAGGTGCTGGCCCGCATTAAGTTACGTATGGTCAGGAGCGACACTCCAGAACCGGCAGCAGCACAGGTTAGTACAGATCTGCATGCCCGCCAGTATGACTTTTATGTCGGCGCACAGGCGCTGCAATTAACGGCGCTGGAGTATAAACTGCTACACAAACTCCATAGTCATCCGCGACAGGTATTTAGCCGTGAGCAACTTATGTGTGCCGCGGATATGGCCAACGCATCTCATTATGCCCGCAATATCGACTCCCATATCAAGGCCATTCGACACAAGTTGAAGAGCCATGACCTGGCTGAGGTGATCCACACCAAGCGCGGTTTCGGGTACTTTTATGAGCCAAAGTAACGACCGCTCCTGGGTCGATAAATTGTTTCAATGGCCGCGCATTCCTCTCGGTCTGCGGCTTTTTCTCTTGTATGTTGTAGTGGTGGCCTTGACTACCTATGTGGTCAGCTCGACCGTGATGCGGGAGATTAAACCCACGGTTCGCCAGGTGAGTGAAGAAACCCTGGTGGACATGGCCAACCTGCTGGCAACCTTGGCGGCTCCCCACCTGCAGCAGGGCACCTTATCGAGCAGTGAATTTGCCGAGCTTCTGAGCCATTTTGGTCAACGTGACCCGAACGCGGCGATCTGGGGCGTGGATAAAAGCAGTATTAACCACAGAATTTATATAACCGATGCTAACGGTATCGTCCAGGTTGATTCCTGGCAGCGGGATGTTGGCGCTGACTTTTCCCGTTGGAACGATGTTTACCTGACGCTGCGTGGCGAGTATGGGGCGCGCTCAAGCATACAAGAGGGCGAGGATCCGACCTCCACCGTCATGCATGTGGCGGCGCCCATTCGCGCGGATGGTGAGATCATTGGCAGTGTCACCGTGGCCAAGGCCAATCGCTCGGTGCAACCCTTTATCGATAAAGCTAAATATCGGGTGCTGACCTGGCTGGTGGTGATGAGTGTGGTGGCCTTGTTGCTCGGTGCCTTGATCGCCTGGCGTATCAATACGGCGCTGGATAAGCTGGCAAACTATGCGGCCAAACTGGGTCGTGGCGAAAAGGCCAGGCAACCGGTATTTCGCATCTTCTATGAATATGGGCAGCTGAGTGAGGCGCTGGCGGCCATGCGTGCCAAACTGGATGGTAAAAACTATGTGGAACAATATGTGCAAACCCTGACACATGAGCTGAAAAGCCCACTGAGTGCCATAAAAGGAGCCAGCGAGCTGTTACAAACGCCGCTGACGGAGCAAAAGCAGCGACTCTTTGCTAGTAATATTGAGAAAGAAAGTGAGCGCATGCAGCAGCTGATCGACAACCTCCTGGCTCTGGCCCGGCTTGAAAAGCAGCCGCAATTACAGAGCAAGAGGGCGATTGAATTGGCGCCTTTAATTAACCGAGTATGTGAATCCATGCTGGCCACCATCACCCAGAAACGGGTGCAGATGCAGGTTAATTGTGACCCTGGGCAAAGTCTGCTTGGTGATGCCTTCTTGGTGCAACAGGCGCTCTACAATTTACTGGAAAATGCCCTCGATTTTGTTGTTGTTGGCGGTGAGGTGAGTGTGTCTGTGCAGACGGAGCCAGATCGCACCCTGATACAGGTTTTTAATCAGGGCCCGGCTATCCCCGATTATGCTCTTAGCAAGGTGTGTGAGCGCTTTTATTCGTTGCCGCGCGATAATGGCCACAAGAGCTCTGGCCTGGGCCTGACCTTTGTTGAGCAGATAATGCAATTGCACCAAGGTAAGTTACTGATTGCCAATGAGTCCGACGGAGTGCGCGTAACCTTGATATTTACAACTCCATAAAATCTCCACATTAGCCGCACCTAAACTCCAACCTTGTTGAATAAGCTAGGTTTATTCATCACATGGAGTTTAATAAATGAGACAAAAATTAGGTAATAAATTACTCATTATCGCCGGCCTTGTACTGCTTATCTTGGTGCCAATTATGATGATCAAGGGGCTGATAATGGAGCGCTCCGAGCGCCATCAGGAAGTGCAGCAGGAAATCGCCCGTAGCAGCAGTGGCGAGCAGGGCATAATAGGACCGTTTCTGTATTTAGAATATATGGAAACCAAGCATAACGAGCAGGGGCAAAGCTATTCCGTGCTACACAAGCAGGTATTCTTGCCGAGCGAGTTAAAATGGCAGGCGCAGCTAAGCACCTATGAGAAGTTTCGCGGCATCTATAAAGCCAACCTTTATCGCTCGCAAAACGATATTTCCGCCACCTTTAACACGCGCAAACTTAAGGACTATGCCGACAAGAATATTACCAAGCTGAATCTGGTGATGGTGGTGCAGGATATTCGCGGCATTGGCGTTGGCAGTGCAGTGCAAATGGCCGGTGAGTCACTGGTGTTTCAGCCCGGCAGTCAGATTAAACAACTGGCCGATGGCGTACATGCGGCCGTGGATTTACAGACTTTGCTGGCACGGGACAAGGTGGCGGTGCAGATCAATCTTAACCTGCAAGGCATGAAGCGTTTTGCTATTGCCCCCGTGGGTGAAGAAACTCATGTCACCATGACAGCGGACTGGCCTCACCCGAGCTTTGTTGGTGACTACTTACCAACCTCTTCCAGCATAGATAGCGAACAATTTACCGCAAAATGGCAGACCAACTTCTTCGCTACCAATATGCAGGAGCTGTTTGGCAACTGCGTGCGCAGCAAGGGCGATTGCAGTAACTTAAGGGAGCGCAGCCTGGGCGTAAACCTGGTGGATGGAGTTGATCATTACCTGAAAAGCCATCGCGCCACTAACTATGCACTCTTGGTTTTGGTGCTGGTGTTTTCAAGTTTCTTTTTACTGGAGATCCTGCGCAAAGATGCGATTCATCCGGTGCAATATGGTTTTGTCGGCCTGGCCATAGCCGTGTTCTATTTGCTGCTGGTATCGCTCAGCGAACACTTTGGCTTTAATCTGGCTTACCTGGTATGGCCTTGGCCTCGAGTTTGCTGTTAAGCATTTATGTGGCGGGTATGCTGCACAGTTCGCGCCAGGGAGCGGTATTCTTCGGCGCTATTGCGCTGCTGTATGGGGTTTTGTTTAGCCTGCTGGCGGCGGAGGATTATGCCTTGTTGATGGGGGCGACCCTGGTATTTGCGGTGCTTAGTTTGATCATGATGCTGACCCGTAAGTTTAACTGGTATGGCAATAATGAAGATTAGCGTGATGTCGTGACCATTATGTAGTTTAGAAAATAATAAGGCCGCTTTTTAGCGGCCTTATTTATATGGGTATTAGCTGCGTGATAAAAACAGCGTTAGGGTTTCGCCAATACGCAGGGTGTCTTTAGAGAGATTATTCCACTGCTTGAGCTTGGCCACGCTCACCTGATAACGACGGGCTATTTTCCACAGGCTATCGCCGGAGGCCACCTTGTATTCAATTTGCTCATCCGCCAGTACCGGCAAAATCAGCTTGTCACCTATACGGATGCGATCCGACTTCAGGTTATTAAAGGTTTTTAATTGCTGCACCGTGAGCGAATAACGTTTGGCGATAACGCTCAGGCTATCGCCTTTTGCTATGGTGTAATTTTGCCACTGGCTGTAATCGCCGTTTTGCTGGTCGGCGATCAGCGTCTGCCATTGCTGCTTGTCCTCTACCGGCACAACTATGTGTGGGGCGTCTATGATGGCCGGAAAGCGGATCACGCCATGGTTAAGTTGTTCCAGATTGCCCCATTTCGTTTTATCGGCCAGCACCACGGCACCTGACAGTGGCAAGGTGGTAATGCTTGGCTGGTTGGCTATCAGCGGAAACTCCATTTTCTGATGCTTCAGCAGTTGCACCGCCGCCAGCAATTTAGGCACATAGTGGCGAGTTTGCTTGGGTAATTTCAGGGCGAAAAAGTCGGTGCTTTTACCGGCTTTTTTATTGCTTTCAATGGCCTTTAACACACGGCCTTCTCCGACGTTATAGGCGGCTATGGTGTGATACCAGTCGCCGTCAAAGCGCTTATGCAGATACTCGATAAAGTCCAATGCCGCCTGAGTACTGTCGATCACATCCTGACGACCGTCATACCAGGGACTGATTTTCACGCCAAAATATTTGGCCAAAGATGGGGTGAGCTGCCACAGACCCGAGGCATGCTTATGAGAATAAGCACTGGCATCAAAGTCGCTTTCGATCAGCGGCATCAGTGCCAGCTCAATGGGCAGTTCGCGTTTTTCCACCTCGGTAACTATGTGGTACAGATAGGGCTCGGCGCGGCGGCTGATCTCTTCCATATAGTTAGGGTGCGATAAATACCAGTCGATGCGTTGCTGCACCGCGGGATGCTTTGAGTCGGCAAAGCTCAGTTGCATGCGAATACGTTGCCACACATCCTCAACCTGCTGTGGTGTCAGTGTGCTTGCTGTTTTGGTTTGCTGCTCGCTCTGCTTGGCGCTAGCATTATCGGTTGTGCTTGTGCCGGCACTGTTCTGGTTATCCGCAGCAGTCACATCCTGCTGCGTCTGGTTATCGTTTGACGGCGTGGTTTGACAGCCAGCCAACACCAGAAAAAAAGAAATAAGTAAAATTCGATACATAAAAATTCAGTGTTATTAAGATAAAAAGTTATATGTGCGCTACTTGGGTAGTAAGAGCGAAAGGGTGTGAGCTTAATCTGTTAACCTGAACACAAAGTGAGCTAAAACTGAGCGCTGGCTTAAGTGACTGAGCCACACCTAAATATTATTTTTGTTTCTGTGAGTCAGCAGACCCTCAAAATAGACCACCTATTTTCCAGGTGGTTCCCTCTGTACTTGAACATAGCACAAAGGCAGGTTGAGAGCGCACATTTACTGCGTCTCTGAGCACCCAGTAAGCACCCCGACAGATATCGCCAAAAGGCCGCGCTATAAGCCTCAGAGGTGCTTTTTTGATTATAAGCGAGCAGGCATAAAAACAGATGCTTTTAACTCCTTTTATTCCTCTGCTACCTTTAAAGTAGGTGAGCACATTTTAGGAGCCACACCATGCAAGCCAATCTACTAAAAGCGGCCATCGCGGATAGTCACTATCGCGCTATTATCCTCAGTTATGCTGACGCCAATCACTATCTGGCAGGGGTGATAGATACCCTGGGTAACTACCATATTTTGGCTGATCATCATGAGGTTACCAAGTCTTTTAATTCGCTGCGTGAAGCAGAGCGGGCGTTATCGGCGCTCGGTGCCACCCAGGCGTTGTTAAAAATGCAGTCAGCTTATGAAGAGCTGGGGCCGCAAGATGACCTGGATGATCACACCTGTGATATGGAGTTACGAAGTTTGAGCTGAGGTGCTTATTGCTCCTCGGGCAGGCCGATATGGGCGTGGCCAAACTTGTAATCTATGGTGACGACAAAGTGTTTGAGAATATCGTAACCGAGGATCCCTTCGACCTTGGCGGATTTAATGCGGGTACCAGTCGTTGAGAATTGCTCCTCCAGGTTTGCGCTTTGTCCTTCACCCGGTACGCTTACCAGCACATTTTCCAGCGTATATGGGCCAAATTTAAATTCGTCGATACGCAAAGAGTTGGTGGTGGCCAAGGTATTGACCCCCATGCTAATCCCGGTGCTGAGCTCTTTATTGTCTAACCAGCCGAGACTATCGGCTACAGAGCGTTTGATGGTTAAGCCGCCGTTACTGCCGGTATCGAGTAACAACCAAGCGCTGCGCTCTTCGCCCAAAGCGACCTTTACTATGGGTCTTCCAGTGCCACGCTGCGCGCGCATTTCGATGTTTTCCAGTTCACCTAGATCTAGGCTGTCTCGCGTTATTAAACGCATACGACTGTTCGGGTAGTCTATTTGCACTATGAATTTATCGAAGAAGCCAGCACCGAGCAGAATGCCATTTGTGTGAAAACCCAATTGAGCTGCAACTAAGCCGTCTATTTGGGTATCGAACCCGAACAGGCTTAATTCGACTTGGTTATATGTTTTTTTGTCTTCAGTGCCGTAAACACCTTTGACCCTGATCCTGCCCGCGGCGGTTAAATCGAGCTTATTTTTTAAGATAAATGAGCTATTGATGGCATGTATTTGTGCGCCGGTGTCGAGTATGGCGTGAGTTTCAATGCCTTCAACGGTAACAGGAATGGTGATATGGCCATTACTTTGGCTAAAACTGGTCCATTTAGAAATAGCCGCTAGTGAAGGGAAGTTACATAAAATCAGAGTGATATAAATTAGTGTACGCATAGCTTTTCGTCCTTGTGCGCTATTAAAAAGCAGCTTTGAGGATACAGAAATGTTACATTTATGTAAAATCACTTCTTAGTGATGTGCTGGGAATAACAGGTTGAGCTTTGCTTAAAGTTTCGACTATAATGCGCACCTTTCGAATCGAAACTTATTTATTGCTAAATGACCAAACGTAACACTCAACAGCGCCGCCACACCATACTTAACCAGGTTAATGAGCTGGGTGAAGTGTCGGTTGAAGCCTTGGCGGAGCAGTTACATACCTCAGAAGTTACGATTCGAAAGGACCTGGCCTCGTTAGAGCAAAGCGGTCTGCTATTGCGCCGTTATGGTGGCGCCATCGCGCTGCCGAAAGAGATAGTCGCTGGCAGCGAGTCGCAAGACTCGGCCCGTAAACGTGCCATTGCCAAAGCGGCGGCGCAGCTGATTAAAGATCACCACCGCATCATTATCGACAGCGGCCGCACCACGGCGGCGATGATCCCCGAGCTGGCTTCCAAACGCGGCCTGGTGGTGATGACCAATGCCATCAATGTGGCCAGCCGGCTACTGGCGTTGGAGAATGAGCCCACCCTGCTGATGACGGGTGGTACCTGGGACCCGCATTCCGAGTCCTTTCAGGGCCAGGTTGCCGAGCAGGTACTGCGCTCTTACGATTTCGATACCCTGTTTATAGGCGCCGATGGTATCGATGTTTCCCGTGGAACTACCACCTTTAACGAGCTTATCGGTTTAAGCCAGGTGATGGCCGAAGCCGCTCGCGACGTGGTGGTGCTGGTGGAGTCGGAAAAAATCGGTCGCCGTATCCCGAATTTAGAACTGCCTTGGCAACAGGTCAGCACGCTTATCACCGACAGCAACCTGGCGCCCGAGTTGCGCCGGGAAATCAGCGCCCATGGCGTGCAGCTGATCTGTGCCGAGGTAAACGAATAAGCCCGACCGACAACATCGGGCAAAAAGATAACACATACGTGCAAATGGAGAATTTATGTGTGGAATAGTTGGTGCCGTTGCAGAGCGCCCAGTAAACAAGATTTTAGTTGAAGGCTTAAAGCGCCTTGAATACCGTGGCTATGACTCGGCCGGTGTGGCCTTGCTACAGGGCAATACCCTAAACAGCGTTAAAGCCGTGGGCAAGGTTGCCATGCTTGAGAGCGCCTTAAACGATGCCGGTGTATCCGGCACTACCGGTATCGCTCATACCCGCTGGGCCACCCACGGTGGTGTAACCGAAGCCAATGCGCACCCGCATTTGTCCAACAATGAACTGGCCTTGGTACACAATGGCATCATTGAAAACCATAGCAGTCTGCGCGAAGCGTTGAAGGGCGATGGCTACACTTTCCTATCGGAAACCGATACCGAAGTGATGGTGCACCTGATCCACCAGCTACGCCAGCAACACGACACCCTGTTAAGCGCGGTACAGGCCGCGGTTAAGCAGCTTGAAGGCGCCTACGGTACCGTGGTATTCGACAAGGCCAACGACAACGAAATCATCGTTGCCCGCTCTGGCAGCCCGCTGGTAATTGGTCTGGGTCTGGGCGAGAACTTTATCGCCTCCGATCAGCTGGCGCTATTACCCGTTACTCGTAGCTTTATCTTCCTGGAAGAAGGTGATGTGGCGCGTATTACCCGTGACAGCGTCGAGATTTTCGACCTGAACGGCGAGCCGGTGGAGCGTGAGGTGGTGGAATCAAACATCACTCAGGACGCCTCGGGCAAGGGCGAATATCGCCACTACATGCTCAAAGAAATTTACGAACAACCGATGGCGGTGCGCAACACCCTGGAAGGCCGTTTACAAGATGACCGGGTAGCCGTGGATGCCTTTGGCGACAGCGCCACGCAGATCTTTAAAGACGTGCAGCACGTACAGATCATTGCCTGTGGTACCTCTTACCACTCGGGCATGGTGGCCCGTTATTGGCTGGAGCAGTTTGCCGGCGTCAGCTGTAATGTCGAGATTGCTTCCGAGTTCCGTTATCGTGAGTCGTTTGTGCACCCGAACAGCCTGCTGGTAACCATTTCTCAATCCGGTGAAACTGCCGATACCCTAGCCGCCTTGCGCCTGGCCAAAGAGCAGGGCTATATGGGCTCTATGACTATCTGTAACGTGCCTGGCTCGTCATTGGTGCGTGAATCTGACTTGGCCTTTATGACCAAGGCCGGCGCCGAGATCGGCGTGGCTTCAACCAAGGCCTTCACCACACAACTTGTTGGCTTATTGATGCTAACCGCGTCGATTGCTCAGGAAAAAGGCCTAAACCAGGCGGAAATCGTTAACGCCATTAAGACTCTGCCAAACAAGTTGGAAGAAGCACTCTTGCTTGCCGACGACATCGAAGCCCTGGCGGAAGAATTCGCCGACAAGCATCACTCGTTGTTCCTTGGTCGTGGCTCTCAGTACCCCATCGCCATGGAAGGGGCGCTGAAACTCAAAGAGATCTCTTACATTCACGCCGAAGCCTATGCGGCGGGTGAGTTGAAGCACGGTCCATTGGCGTTAATCGATGCGGATATGCCGATCATCGTTGTGGCGCCAAACAACGAGTTGTTGGAGAAGCTGAAATCAAACGTGGAAGAAGTGCGCGCCCGTGGCGGCATCATCTATGTGTTCGCGGATAAGGATTCACACTTCGAGTCTGACGACACCATGCGTGTGATCAACGTCAATCATGTTGAAAATGTGATTGCTCCTGTGGTCTACACCATCCCATTACAGCTGCTGTCTTACTACGTCGCCGTAATCAAGGGCACGGACGTCGACCAGCCTCGTAACCTGGCCAAGTCGGTTACCGTAGAGTAATCACAGGTTGGTAGATAATAAAAAGGCGCGGAAGCGCCTTTTTTAATGCAATTGACTCATCCTGAATACGGTTGGCACTTTTCCTACGTAAATTTGCTTTCAAATCATGCTCCTACGCAATCCCTTCGCAATAGCGCAGTATCCACCCGGGCTTATGTTTCCCTGTCGCCCTCTTATAAAGCGGCCTATATTTAGTGGGTTATGAACCTGAGCCAAGAGCGCCGCTATGCAACGCAAAATTCCTCCCGAGAGACTGGATGACTTGAAAAAAGCCGACTCTGGGCTCGATGATGCGGAAATAATGCAACGGCGCATGCGCTATGGCGATAACCGTATTGCCGAGCAGGTCAGCGGCGGCCTTTGGGCTTTGATTATCGACACCATCAAAGATCCTATGTTGTGGTTTTTACTGATCACCAGCGGACTGTTTGCTGTCACCGGCGAATTGACCGAAGCCGGCATTTTGTTGCTGGCACTGATACCCTTTCTTGGCATGGATGCTTACCTTCATCGGCGCACTCAAGCCTCAACCCAAAGCCTGGGGCGTCGTCTGGCTTCTCAGGCACGGGTTGTGCGTCACGCTAAAGCGCTCACCATTGCGTCCGTAGAACTGGTGCCCGGTGACCTGGTGCTTTTAGACCCCGGCGACTCGCTGCCGGCGGACGGGGTATTCGTTTTTGTGCAGCAACTTCAGGTCGATGAGTCAACCTTGACCGGGGAGGCCTTCCCGGTACACAAGCTGGCACTGCAAGAGCCGGATAAGCTAAAGGCGACCGAGCGGGTTGCGGCGACGCATTGGGGATATGCCGGTACCCGTGTACTGACCGGCTCGGGCCGTATGCTGGTAACCCATACCGGGAAAGGCACCTTGTACGGTGAAATTATTCAGTCGGTGCTCCACGGCGGTCATCAGCGCACACCCTTGCAACTGGCCGTGGCCGAGCTGGTTAAGGTGCTGCTTATTATTGCCAGTGTTATTTGTGTGCTCTTGGCCGGAACCCGCCTTTACCAGGGGCATGGCCTCATCGATGCGCTGCTGAGCGGGCTGACCCTGGCTGTGGCGGCGTTGCCGGAAGAGTTTCCCGTGGTGCTCACCTTCTTTCTTGGGGTGGGAGTCTATCGGCTGGCGCGTCGTCAGGCCTTGGTGAGGCGTGCCGTTGTGGTAGAGAACATAGGCCGGGTTTCTTGTATCTGTACGGATAAAACGGGCACCTTAACCGAGGGGCGCCTGCAACTCGCGCATCACTACGCGGTCGGCGACATCGACGATAAACGGCTGCTGCAGATTGCTGCCTATGCATCCCGAGCGGACAGCGGTGACCCTATGGATCAGGCTATCCTCGCATCAATTGCTCCACTGGAGCATACAGTATTACGTACTTTTCCCTTTACCGAAGATCGCAAGCGCGAGACGGCGGTGATTAGGGAAGAAACAACAAAACTCATCGCGGTCAAAGGCGCACCGGAAACCATAATGGCCCTGTGCGATCTTGGTGAGACTGATATAGAGCGGTGGCAACATCAGGTCGAAAAGCTGGCGGGAACCGGGCACAAGGTGATCGCCTGCGCCTGGCAAGAGTTGGATGACCAGGCCCGCTGCGATCAGGAGCCCGAACAGGGTTTTAAGTTAGCCGGGCTGCTGGCGTTTGAAGACCCACTGCGCGACGGTGTAAAAGAAGCCGTGGAGATCTGCCAGCAAGCGGGAATTCGGGTCATTATGGTGACGGGGGATCATCCTGCTACGGCGACGGCTATTGCCAGCGAAATAGGCCTGCATCAGGGGAAGCCCAGGGTGATAGAAGGAGAAGCATTGGCAAGCAGTCTAACCAACCGCGAGAGCCGGGTATTGGCAGAGGTGGATGTTATCGCGCGCGCCGTGCCCGCGCAAAAACTGGCGTTGGTGCGCGCCCTTAAGCAAGGTGGCGATATAGTGGCGGTTACGGGAGACGGGGTAAATGACGTGCCTGCCATTCAGTCGGCGGATATCGGCATTGCCATGGGCGAGCGCGGTACCCGCAGTGCCCATGAGGCCGCGGCGATTATTTTACTCGACGATAACTTTCGCAGCATAGTGCAGGCGATCGCCGAGGGGCGTCAGCTTTTTAACAATCTACGCCTGAGTTTTGAATACCTGCTGCTGGTCCACATTCCCTTGGTTTTAACCGCCGCGGTCATCCCTTTTCTCGGATATCCCGTTCTTTATCTGCCGATACATATCGTTTGGCTGGAGATGATCATTCATCCCACGGCCTTGCTGGTGTTTCAAAACAGTGCCGACACCTCGCACCTTGCCCCCGCTCAAGCCAATGGGCCGGCCCGGTTTTTCTCACGGCGACACTGGGGTGTCATCGTTTTCAGCGGGGTTGTTTTTACCTTGTTGATCGCCTTTGCCTATATCCGCAGCCTGGGGGCGATGCAAGACGTGGAGCATGCCAGAGCCATGGCCCTGGTTGCGCTGACCAGCGTCAGTGCCGGTATTACTATTGCACTGAGTAGGCTGCGCACCCTGGCGTCCCGGGTCTTGGTGGTCTTAACCATGCTTGTCAGTGTTTTGCTGATTCAGGTCCCGGCTTTGGCCGACTTGCTACACCTGTCACCCCTGCATTTAGACGACTGGCTGCTAGCCATGGCCAGCGGATTTATCGCCGCAGCGATCCCCTTTATGCTGACAAGTCGGTCGAGAACAGGAGCCTGATAAGTAAACAAGAATAATTAGGCTGCTCTTTATAGCTGGGGTCTTGGTCTTTGTTACTGTGTAGCTCTGCTACCGAGCTAAAAGAAAGAGCCCAATATTTAGAGTGGATGTCCATCTGGATGTGCCTAAAATTCAAACATTTCGGTTGGAAAAGTAACCCTACTTTTTTCCTAAACTAGGCTAGTATCGCGGAGTTTTCTTCTGCTAGAATGTGGCGCGATAAATGCGGGAAGGGATTCATGTGTTGAGCAGGCATTTATTGGCTCTAGATTTCACGTTTCCCTACCCAATTATCCAACAACGAATGAAAGCTTCTGTATCAAATTATGTTGGGCCTCTTTCTTTTCGTTATTTGTTTGCTTAGCGGTATCAAAAAGGCACTCAATTTTCTGCAGTAACACACCTATGTTCTGTATCTAATTTTGCTGGTGCAGAGAATACACCTTAATTTACCGCCGACAATTTAGTTGCTAATAATGGTTTTGTTTGTAGTAAGTTGCTTCTTTTTTGACAGCAAAAACAATCACTCAACCCAAATCAGCACGCAACTCCAAGTACATATAAATTATTCCAGACTCTTCTGGCTTTTGTTGAGTTGCTAAATAAGGATGTAAACATAAGGATGGTGTTGATGAAAAACTCACTTGTAGCGGCCATTGTTCTTTTCGGCTGTGGTTGTACGCTAATTCCTGGCAGTTATATGGAAGGTGCGGCTACGAGGCAAGAAAGTAACCAGTTAGAGCAAGATCTGGATAAGGTTAATATCCAGGTTATTGATTCAAAAGTTATCGCCAGTCAATCTCGTGATCTTCTACCAAAAAAACCATCCAGCCTAGCGGGTGTTGATACCTCTAATTACGAGTATCGCCTAGGTGTGGGAGACGTGCTTTCTATTGGTGTCTGGGATCATCCCGAATTAACCATTCCTGCTGTGGTGCAGCGTACAGCTGAATTTGATGGTTTCCGTGTACAAGCGGATGGCACCATTACCTACGCGTATGCACCAAAAATTCCAGTAAAAAATAAAACAATTCTTGAAGTCCACGACGAACTGGTAAAACGTTTAAGTCATATTATTGAACAGCCACAGGTCGACGTAAAAGTTGTTGGATTTCGCAGTCAGCGCGCTTATGTAACGGGCGAGGTTAATAAGCCCGGTGTATTCCCTATTACTGAAGTACCGTTAACGCTTATTGATGCCATTAACAACGCTGGCGGCCTCACCGCTCGTGCCGATTGGAAAACAGTTACTTTCACCAGGGGCGGCGAAGCAGAAGTGATTGCCCTGGATGATTTTTATGCCCATGGTGATATCTCGCAAAACCGTTTACTTAAACATGGTGACATTGTCCACATTTCTCGTAATGACGAGCGCAAAGCCTATGTGTTAGGGGACGTAAAGCAGCCCGGTTCAATCACCATTGACCGTTACGGCTTAAGCTTGGCAGAGGCCATCAGTGAGGCCCGCGGTCTGAATGAAGAGACGGCGAATGCAAATGGCGTCTTTGTGTTGCGAGCGCGTAACGATAACAGCGATATTATCGCCGATGTCTATCAACTCAACGCTCAAAATGCACTGGCTTATGTTCTTGCTGAACAGTTTGAGTTACAGCCTAAAGATATTGTCTACGTAACTACGGCTCCGGTTGCTCGTTGGAATCGTCTAATTCGCCAGCTTGTGCCAACCATTTCTGTAATTAACCAATATTCAGAAATCGAAGTACGAAATAACGTTTTTTAAGCCTATGTTTGATTCAGTTTTAATGGTGTGTGCTGGCAATATATGCCGCTCACCCAAAGCAGAGTATTTGCTAAAGCGTAAAGTAGCAGCAGCAAATAAAGCTATCCATGTATCTTCAGCTGGCCTTACGGCAATGAAGGGGCATGATGCCGATCATACGGCGCAAAGCGTATCCGCAGAGCGAGGGGTTGATATGACTCCGCATAAGGGCCGGCAAATTTGCGGTGAACTGGTCGCTAGCCATAGTGTGATTTTAGTGATGGAAGAGTCTCATTTGAGAGATCTGCACCAGCGTTACCCTCACGCTCGCGGAAAGGCTTTTTTGCTTGGTAAATGGATGAATAACCAACCTATTCCAGACCCATATAAGCAAAGCCGTGAGGCCTTTGAACATGTATATCAACTAATTGATCAAGCAACAAATGCTTGGCTTAAGTATCTGTAGAAGTATGAACAACTCAATGAGTAATCTAAAAAACCAGCGTATAGGCCAAGATAGACAACAAGAGCAGGAGATTGACCTGCTCGCACTCTTTGCAATCCTGCTCGATCGCAAGTACTTCATTATTCTCATTACCGCTATTTTCACTGTGATCGGTGTGGCTACAGCCGTGTTCTCTAAGCCCATTTACAAGGCGACAGCTCTAATACAAGTCGAGCAGAGTAAGCCTAGTGTGCCCGGTTTGGAAGATATGGCCGGCATGTTTGAAGGCACAAGTGGCGCAATTACCGAGATTGAGCTGCTTAAATCACGCACTGTAATTGGCGAAGCCGTCGACAGCCTAAATCTTAATCTTGTTGCCAAACCTAAGCTGATACCGCTGATAGGAGACAAGTTTTTTCGTGGTTTTAACCCCCAAAGCGATACCGACCTGGCCGAGCCTTTTATGGGTTTTGACCAATATGCTTGGGGTGGTGAATCAATAGATGTTTTCCGCTTCGATGTGCCTAAAGGCTTTTTGGGCCAAGCGTTTGAACTTGTCACCACTGACAATGGCTATGAGTTGTACAATCCGGCTGGCGAACAGATATTGGTTGGTCAGGTAGGACAAGATATAACACAAGGCTACTATAAGTTGAGTGTACGTAAGCTAACAGCTCGCCCCGGCAGTACTTTTATCTTGGTTAAAAATGATCGCTACCGTGCCATTTTAGGGCTACAAAGCCAAATTAGAGCCATTGAGAAAGCCAAAGACTCGGGCATTATTGAATTGAGCTTTGAACACAGCTCTCCTGCCTATGCCGAAAAAGTATTGAATAAAATAAGTAGCATCTATGTGCGCAATAATGTCGATCGCAACTCGGCGGAAGCCGCGAAATCGCTGCAGTTTTTAGAGGTACAGTTACCCGAAATCAAAAAGCAACTTGAGCGTGCGGAAAGAAAATACAACGAACATCAACGTAGATATCAGTCGATTGATATTTCCCTTGAGACCCAAGGTCTTCTCGATCAAGTGGTTGAACTGGAAACCAAGTTGCAAGAGCTGGAGCTTAAGCGCGTTGATATTTCGCGTAAATTTAAAAAGACCCATCCAACCTATCAAGGAGTTTTGGGGCAAATTGAGGCGGTTTCTGAGCAGCGTGACCAGTTGGTTGCGAAAGTGAGCGATCTGCCGCAAACCCAGCAGGAACTATTGCGATTGCGTCGTGATGTTGAAGTCAGCAACGAAATTTACATGCTGCTCCTGGGTAAAACCCAAGAGTTGGATATTATTCGCGCGGGTACGGTCGGTAATGTGCGTGTTGTAGATCAGGCGGCAGTTGATACAACCAAGCCAGTTAAACCGAAAAAAGCCTTGATGGTCGTGCTGGCAACCTTCCTTGGCGCCCTTATTGCCCTAGTGATTGTATTTATTCAAAAGGTTATGAACCGTGGCGTAGAAGATGCCGGAGAAATTGAAGCTTTAGGTATTCCTGTTTATGCTTCTGTGCCCTACTCGGATCTTCAGAATAATCTAAATAAAGAGAGCAAGCCTCGCGGTAAAAAAGAGGCGGAAGCTGGTAATTTACTCGCCTTATACAATCCTGCAGATCTGACGATTGAAAGTCTTCGTAGCCTACGTACAAGTTTGCACTTCGCCATGATGGAAGCAAAAAATAAGGTGTTGGCTATTTCGAGCCCGAGTCCCGGTGCTGGAAAATCATTTATCTCGGGTAACCTGGCTGTAGTGTTGGCACAAAGTGGTAAAAAGGTACTGGTTGTTGATGCCGATATGCGTAAGGGCTTTATGCATAAACACTTTAATGTGGCGTCAGAAAATGGTTTATCGGATCTACTCAGTGGCCGTATTGAGCTTAATAAAGCAATTCAGGCGACCGAGGTGGAAGGCCTGCATTTTATTGCGCGGGGTATGGTGCCACCAAACCCCTCTGAGCTATTAATGCATAAGAATTTTGATGATTTTGTTGCTCAGGTAAATGAGCAGTACGACTTCGTTATCATAGACACTCCGCCTATCTTAGCGGTAACGGATCCCGCTATCGTTAGCGCCCATGCAGGAACTACCTTGTTGGTAACCCGATTTGGTTTAAACCAGGTGCGTGAAATTGAGTTAACCGTCAATCGTTTTGCACAAAACGGCATAGATGTAAAAGGCGTGGTATTTAACGGTGTGGTTAAAAAAGCCGGCAGCGCCTATGGCTATTATAACTATGCCTATCAATCAGAATCAGCCTAATACTGGTGAGCTGAAATCTGCGCGTGCTGGCTTATATACAGCTTACGGTCACGCACGCCAGATGCATGATGCTAATCCGCGACCTAATGAAATAGCAGTAAATTTATCGGTAAACCTAATAAAATTGGTGGTGTTTTAAAATTAAATTACGCAGAGCGATAAATTTATTTTTCCTTTTCTGCTGCCTGAACAAACTGAATAAGTGACCTTGAAAAGGAAAAAATAAAACGGATAAATAACAATGCGTTAATTTTTTAGGTCGAGGGCGCTTGAAAGCTCATTAGGGGCTTCTGAACTCAAAAAGATCTGAAAAGATAGTAAGTAACTTCCGATAAATCAAAAAATTTTTTTATATTCCTTGTTTTTCTCACCCTTAAGAATGAATTTTTACTTGCAATCCCTTTAAATTGACTAAAATGTTTAGACCACATTTTTAACCAGAACGGTTATGTGGAGTACCGCAGTAGCAAGGTATTGAAGATCCCATAGTAGTTTTATGGCTCACAGTTATTAATCAAAAACTATGGTTTAAAAACCAGGGAGTTCACATGAAATTAAACACTCTACTACTCGCCGTATCTGTAACCCTCGCAAGTTCTGCTTTTTCCGCTTATGCCAATAATGCCTCGGCTAAGTTTGCGGCCGCTTGGAATGACGAACCTATAAAATTAGAGTCTATTGCCAGTACCACTCCGCCAGCGGATGGTGAGGAGCTGCCTCCTCACGAAAGACATGGGTATCTGCTGACCACCATCAAGGTGCCTCAAGACAAAGAGTTATTGGTCGGTGTGTCTGCGGAAATCGGCCTAGTCACGGATACCACTGTAAAAGGTAAAGATGGCGCAGCGGCAAAAGCCGTAGCGGGTGCCAGCGTTGAGGTGGAACTTGTTGCAGTTAAAGCAGGCACTGAGATCACTGCAGCCCCTGGTCCTGTGATGCTGTCTAAGCGTGTGCAGGAGCTGAGTGCCACCTTGGGTGGCGTGCTTGAGACCTGCACCGACCTTCCTGGTGATGACGGTTTACCTGATGGCACAATCGATGTGGCTACTGAGTGTACAACAACTGACGAACAAATTGGTTTAATGCAAGACACCCTAGCTTCTCACCACTTTAACTTCATTTTGCCTAATATGGATGCAGGCATCTATGAAATCAGAGCGAAGTTTTCAACTAGCGCCTCGGCGGCAGTGGAAGTTGACGGTGATACAGCCTCCGCTGATTCTGCGGCAAAAGCTCTTGTAGGTAAGACCATGGTGACCGTACAGCAAGTACGTGCGGTTAAAGGTAGCCTGGCTGATGTGGACATAGTGGAAAACAACTAAGGCAAACAGATGCCAAGGATAATGACTGCCTGCTTAGCAGGCGGTCATTGGGCTCAAACAATGTTTTGGGCATTGGTTAAAGCCATCAGCTGTTAGAGCTGATGGCTTTTTTTATTGCTTGTTGTTTAAACGCCGCAGCCCTTATTGAGCTTGTGCTGTAGCAACCTTTGCCTTCGCCGCATCGAGCATGGCTTGCAGTGCGGCGCTGTTATAGACCTGGCCACGGCTGATCAGGGTGCGGATATCACGGGTGTGACTAATATCTTCAAGCGGGTTGCTGCCAAGCAGCAGTAGATCGGCTTTTTTGCCCGCTTCCACGGCACCATATTCAGCTTCTTTACCCAGCCATTTTGGTCCCGTAAGTATCGCGCTTTGCAAGGCGCGCAGTGGGCTGAGACCGCCGTCGACATAAATGGCGAGCTCGTCATGCAATGCCTTACCCGGATAAATATAAGAATTGAGGTAACCCGTATCCGTACCGGCCATAATGGTCACTCCGGCCTGGTCTAGTAGGGGAAGAAGGTCCCGAGTGGCGCGAAAGCGGGCTTTGCGCTCGGTGATCTCCTTGGCATCGGCGGCGGCCTTTTGTGCCGCACGCTCAACCCGCCAACTGTAAGTGGCCTTAAGGCCCGGGCCGAGTAAATCGAGCTCCGGGTCATTCAGGTGATCGTCTTCGTCGATAAAGGCGATAATCTGGCTGCCTATCAGGGTAGGCACCACCGCGGTGTCGTTTTCGGCCAGTACGCGGTATTTGCTTAGCGCAGTTTGCTCATCAAAATTGGCGCGAATAATGGGCAGGGCACTCCAGTAACTTAGTTCGCCGCTGCGCACCTTGGCGGAGATTTCCGCTTCATTACGAGCACCGGCCTTAAGCAGGTAAGGCATGTGTTCAATGCCATCAAGGCCGGCCTTAGACACATGGGTGACCGAGAGCGCAAAAGGAATATGACCGCTGATCGGCAGGCCGCGTTTTTTTACTTCCTGCACCGCCTTCAGGTAGAGATCGGGGGTCAGGGCGCTGTCGGTGATCTTAATAAAGTCGACGTCCATGGCCTCGAGCTGATCTAGCGCCGCGTTCATTTCTGCCTCGGTTTCTACCTCCAGGTCGCCAGCCCAGATTGAGTTCTTCCCTTCTAGCTTGGGGCCCGAGGTAAACAGGGTTGGCCCGAGTAGTTCATTGTTATTTATCGCCGCCCGCCAGGTGAGCACTGAATCGCTGATATCGGCGGCGGCATCACGCACCGCGGTCACGCCATAAGCCAGGTACAGAGGTAATAAATCTTGGTTTTCAGCAATCAGCTTTTCGCCGCCACCAAAGTGCACATGCATATCCCACAGGCCCGGCATAATATACTGGTCTGTGCCATCGAGCTGGGTGGTGGCATTAATATGCTCGGCATCTTTGCCTACCCAGATGATTTGATCGCCGCGGATGGCCACCTGTTGATCGGCGTTAATATCGCCGCTGCGCACATCGATAACATCCACTTGCGAAATAAGCACATCGGCCTGCATGGGCGGGGGAATATTGCTGCAGGCGCTTACCAGCAAGGAGGCACACAGTGCCGGGAAAAGTTTAGTCATGGTTATCTCCTCATTTTTCTTGAGCCTAACAGTGGCGACCGGCTGCCAACAGTTGAATGCGACAAAACGTGCTCGCTGGCGGATGAGTGCGCGATGGAAATGTACAAACAGAGCGGTTTCTAAGATGAAAGTGCGAAATTATGATATAGCGCAGGGCAAATTTTTTTTCATCGTCTAGCATTAATACAAGCGTGATAATAAAAGCAACAAAGGAAAATAATATGCGTATAAATCAAGCCATGGTTGACGAGATGGAGTTACTGGCTAAATTTCCTCGGGCCAGTCATATGCAGGGCATTAAGGTGCATAGCGATGCCGATGAAGCCATGCGCGAAGCGGCTCGACGCCTGTTTGAAAAGGGCATTACCGATAGCCCTGACGGCGGCTACCTGACCGACTTGGGCCTAGACCTGGTTAATCACCTCGACACCCTGCACAGTGCGCTAAGCTGCTAATTCAAGAATGACCAAGGCGGCAAGCCCTTGCTGCCTTACTTGCCTCGTTTCCCTTTCCTTGACGTAAATGCCGGCCGCCTCGAAAGGTCGTTGAAAAATATTACTTCATAAAAAATCTTGCCTTGGAGTTAACACTAAGGTTTATGCTGTTGAAAAATTGAGTGATGGGAGCACAGCATGAACTTTACCCAAGCAATTCGTTTTTCCGTCCTGCGTGAGTTGGCACAGGCGCGCAGAGCCCGTCGGCTAGCCTTCAGTGCGCAAGAGTTTACGCATTTGGAGAATGCCCATGTGCTAGGGCAGGAGTCCACCTATTGGCATACCTACACCCATTGGCGGATGCTGGTGTGGGGCTGGCAACACAAAATGTATCCCGAGGTGGCGGGGCAGGTTTTACGTATTGTTGGCGCCCTGAGCAAAACCGCCATAGGTTTGCTGCCAACGGGCAACACAGGGGGCGCTAATGTAAGCCCGTTTAAGCCTATGCCCTTGTCGCCAGCTCATGTGCAGGCCATTAATGACGCCAAGCACAGATGTAAGCTGGCGAACTAGTGTTGTGTTTAGCTCAGCCCTGCAGCCAATAAAGGACGAGTAGGTGATGGGTAAAAAACAGCGCGCTTAAGGTCATAGCCAAGGTAAAAGAGCTTGGTGGCAGCTGGACTTTCCCGGGGCGGCGAATTAAATAAACCAGTACGCAGGCCTCGATAGCGGCCACCAGCACCACGGCATAGCTTGGCGCGGTCGAAAACATCATCATATACAGGCCTATACTCATGCCCAAGGCCGCCAGCCATTTGGCCTTGGTTGGCACCACCTTATGCTGGCGCCAGGCCGTTAGTATTGGCCCGAATCTGGGGTGCTCAAGCAGCCAGGCCTCGAGGCGCGGGGAAGAGTGAGTAAAGCAGGCCAGGGCGGCGATAAAAAAGATGGTGGTGGGCATCACCGGCAGGGCAATGCCCACTATGCCCAGGCCGACAAAACCTAAGCCTAGCGCTTGCAAGGCAAGGTTCTTGTAGCGTTTTAGATGCCGACTAAGGGCAGTTATCAGGCTCACCACACAATTCCACAACCCCTGTTAGGGGCAGTGTACTAAAGCCTGGTTAAGGCCGCTATGGCTTTTTTCTAGCGATGATCAAGCCCAGCACTGGTTGACGGTTGATTTAGCAAAAAGGGCCTCGCGGCCCTTTTTTAGAAGTAATATCCGATGTTGATATTAAAGCGACGCTCGGTTTCGTCACTGTCGCCGGCGATGGAGCCACCAACAAACGGCTGGTTCTTCGCATGCACCAGATCGAAATAGGTGAACAAGCCGCCTGCGGCCACCGAGAAGCCGGTGACATTCATCCAGGTATCGGCACTGTTATCCGATTTGTCGTAGATGATGCCGTAGTCGTTGTAAAACTGCAGTCCGGTTACCGCGCCCCATTTTACTGGCAGGCTGTAGGCAATGTTGGCATTGGTCATGGTTGCCTCGGCAGCGATGCTGTCGTAGAAGGAGTATGCGCCTACCGCCATGCGATCGACATTATCGATATCATAGTTATATTCACCATGCTGCAACTGGAAATTCCAGCGGCCCAGGGTGCTATTTAGGTGAACCGCCCAGGCATAGTAATCGCCAACACGGTCGTCGCCGTCATGCAGATCGCCACGTAAACCAGACACTCCTAGCTCGGTTTTGCCACCTTCATGTTCAAGGTGGTAGCCGTAGCGGCCGGAGAAGGTGTTGTATTCGCCAATGGCATTGGTGGGTTCGGCATAAATGCCCTCATCGGCGCTGCGAAAACCAACCACATCGTAGGAATAGCGATCGCTGCGGTTATCGACATAGCCGTCGACGCCACCGAGTTCATCGTTTTTGAAAAAGCCGAGGTCGAGCTGCCAGTTGTCGGCAATTTTGCGTTTAAACAGCAGGCCAAGATCGTGATCATCCTCCAGACCCACATAATAGGTGGTGCCGAAGAAATAGTTGTGCGAGTTATAAGGCCAGTTCCCGAAAGGTACCTTGGTAATACCCGCCTGCACCTGCCAGTCGTCGGCAAAATCATAACCCACATAGGCATATTTTACCGCCGTCATATAGTCGAAGAAGCGGATCTCAGCATTGAGTTCCACATCGCCAATATCACCGGCGAAGTTAACGCGGAATATATCAAAATCGAAGTCGCCGCCGCGGTTTTTATTGTCGTCGTCGTAGGAAGTGTGGCTGTAGTTGGTACGTACGGCACCGCCAATGCGAATACCATCTTCTTTTTCTTCGCTTTGTTGCGCTACGCTCTGTTCCAGTTGCTCTTCTTGTTTAGCAATGCGCCGAGTGATTTGCTGTTGCTCTTGTTCTTGCTGTTTGGATTTGCGTTCTGCCGCTTCGAGCTTTTGCTGCAACTGTTGCATTTGCTGCTGCATTTGCTCAAGTTGCTTTTTCATTGCCTCCAATTCAGGGTTGGCCAGTGCCGAGCCAGATGTCAGGGCTAAGCTTACTGCCAATGCTGTGCTGTTGAAATTAATCATAATAACCTTTTGTTGTGGCCCGTTCCCCTAGCCTAGACTAAGTTTCGGGTTTTTACGAAGGTAGGCCCGGTTCCGGGGCGACTGGTCGTTTGGAACCACGTGCCTCAACAGAGTGTCTCAGCAGAGTGTCTCAACGAGTTTCTCAACCGAGAACAAGCGGTAGTAGTGACCAGGCCTCTTATCGAGCCCAAAGATGATTAATTAGTGTAACAAAAGCAAAAGCTTAGGTTAATGGTGGATTATTCGCCTTTGTTTGAATCTAAGGGTTTGGTGATGGCGCCTACTTCGAGCAGAGGTGAGGCATCGATCTTATCGGCATCCATCATCGCGGCTATGCGCTGCATGGACGAGAGCAGCAGGGTTTGCTCCCATTCGGCCAGGTTAGTGAACTTGTCGATAAAGTGCTCTTGCAGTGGCTGCGGCGCCTTGTTCAACAGGGCCGTTCCTTGCTCGGTTAGATAGAGGCTGACACGGCGCTTATCGAGTTGGCTGCGTACCCGGCTTACCAGTTCGCGGCTCTCTAAGCGGTCGAGAATATTGGTGACCGTGGCCGGGCTGAGATTCACGTTTTGTGCGATGCGACTTGCGGTAATGCCGTCGGTTTGCGCGACTTCATTCATGATCAGTAACTGAGGCCCGGTTAACCCCGAGGTTTTATTGAGTTGTTTGGAATGCAGATCGATAGCGCGAATAACCTTGCGTAGGGCAATTAACAACTCATCATACTTTTGCATTTCCAATCTCCAACCTGTAACCCCGCCATTATACCCGTAAAAAGCGCCTCGGCCACCCTCTGTGCACAAACTGGTGAATGAGCGGCTTATGGTTTGAATTCGCTGGGGGATGACAAGGTGATGAATTATTTTGCCCATATGTTTATTTAGTGCGGGACTTTGGGTAAGGTGACTCAGCACCGCTTTATCGTTAAGGATTGAATAATGCAGCTTTCATCGAGTGTTTCTATTACCCATTGTGATTCCGGCCTGGAGTACTTGCAGGTGGACTCGCCCTTATGTCAGGCGCGTATCTTCCTCCAGGGCGCACAGCTTACCCAATACACTCCTGCATGCGGCAAAGCCCTTATCTGGGTATCCGAAGAAGAAGACTTTCAAAGTGGCAAGAGCATGCGCGGCGGTATTCCTATTTGTTGGCCCTGGTTTGGTGTGCATCAGCATCCGGATTGGCCGATACATGGCGTTGCCCGCGTCTTGCTATGGCGCGCCGAAGAGGTACAGGAAACTCAGGATGAAATTCGCATCAGCTTGTCCTTGCCCATGACCCAGGTCGACCCAGAATACTGGCCCCATAAAACCCAGTTGAAGGTTGAGTACGTGCTCAGTGCTAAACAGCTTGAGGTGCGTTTAACTAATACCAATCTGGATGATCATGTGATCCAGCTAACTCAGGCTCTGCACACTTATTTCCCGACCCCGGATATCACTCAAACCGAGGTTGATGGCCTGCAAGGCGCGCACTATATTGAGTTTGGTGAAGGCCCCTTCGAGCAGCAAGAGGTGGTACGCTTTGGTCGCGAAACCGATATGGTATACAGCGGCGCTGGCGAGCTGCAGCGCATTCGTACTCCCGATGGCACCATAGAAGTAGAGCGTGAGAACTCCCGTTCTTGTGTACTGTGGAACCCTTGGGTGGACAAATCCAAGCGCCTTTCTAACTTTGCCGATGATGAATACCATCGCATGCTGTGCCTGGAAGCGGCCAATGTGTTGGATGACAAGGTAGAGTTGGCTCCCGGCGAAAGCCATACTCTGGGCACTATTATTCGCTGGGGGTAAGCTCGACATTATCCCGCCTGGGTTTGGCCATCCTCTACTGGCTGAGCCCACTGCTTTGCCAAGGGTGTTTGCCTAAGGCTTTTGCCTAGAGCTTTTGCCTAGGGCTTTGTATTTTCCTTGTACGAAAATATTTACAGCGGTTCCTTGACCGTCTACCCCTCCAAGCTTGCCAACAAATCACGCAAATATACAATGCGCGCCTTCTTTAAAATCGTTAAAAATCATAAGTTTACAAATTTAAACTTAGTATTAACTATGATTTTTAATGGTTAACTTTTTAATTACTAAAAGAGGTTGCCTTGACTCAGTATCTAGCCCTGTTTGCGTCCTTGATTCTGGCTTTTAGCTTTTTACCCATGCTAAATAAAATTCGTAGGAATCGCAGTGTTTCCGGGGTCTCTCTGCTGATGATGAGCTTTGGAGTGGCGCAAAGCCTTTACTTTATCGCCTTTAACCTGTTTTTTGAGCGCTACGCCATGGTGTTGCCATTCGTGGTAACCGGCATGCTCAGTGCGCTGATCCTCTATTACTTTATCCGCTATAACGCCAGCGATAGCCAGCGTAAACGACTATTGCTCTTGCTAGTGGCTACTTTATTGCCCTTTACCTTGCTGCTTAGCGCTCAGATTGATACCGGTGAACTACTCCATGTCTTAACCTTTGTGGCGTTACTGATGAGCTCAATCCGCGTGATGCCGCAAACCTATAAAACCATCCGCAGTGGCGATGTTTCTAACCTGAGTGCCCGGTATTTTATTTTGCAGTTTATTGCCGGTGTACTTGGTCTGGCGGCGGAGCTGGCCATGAGCACGCCGAGTGTGGCTCATGTGCTTAATTTTGTGATGATCCTCTTAACCAATGCGGCACAGTTGGCCTGTATTCAATATTATCGCCAACGCCCGGCCATGGCCTAGTACAGAATTGACCATAAAAAAGGCCACATAATGTGGCCTTTTTTGTCTCTTAGCTGGCAAGCTTAAACGGTTAATGCCTTGTCGATCAGCAGGTTAATATACTGCTTATTGGCCTTGGCCGCCGCACTGGCTCCCCAGGCGACATTCTCGTCGCGGATATGCTGCAGTTGCGATAATGCTGCCGCCTTGGCCAGGTTGTCGTAGCCGCTAGGCTTCTTCACGCCGGCAATGGCGATTAGGCGATTCACGTATTCCACCTGCAGGTTATGGCTTAGGCTGCTGGCTTCCTTGGCATCAACAAAAATAGCCGCAGTAAGATCCTGCATCATGGTGCTTAAATCATACTCGTTGCCGTACAGGCTGGAGTCAGAAATACGCTGCAATACATTCTTATGCAGTAACTGGTTAAGCACCCCTTGCTGCATGGTCAGTATCATGGCGTGCGCTTTTGGATCTTCATTCTTACCATAGTGGTTGAAGCCACGACGCTGTTGCTGCAAGTAGCTGTACAGCGGCTGCATGTCTTTAAGAACATTAGGTGCGAAGACCTTGTCGGCTAACACCTGCATGGCCGCTTTTTGACGCTCCAGTGGTACCGGAGTAAATGGTGCCTTGCCGCCATCGCTGCCAACCAGGTTACGCTCGACATAAATACCGCCGATCTGGCGAGAAATCACTTCCGCCTGCTGCTTATACTGGCCGGCGAGAATATTGGCCGAGACCACTAGCTGCTGGTGGCTTTCGCCCTCAACCAAGGCTTTGGCTTTAAGTTCGGCCAGCAGGCTTTCTACGAGTGCCATGCGCTCGGCGCCATAGGCTACTGGGTTTGAGGAAAGGTCGCCAATCATCACGCGTGGGTCGATATGACGGCCCGGGGCACGCATATCATCGGCATCGTTACCAAAGGCCAGCTTGTGCTCAGCGGAGCGCGACAGGATTTTCTCCAGGCGAGCTTGCTCGGCCTCAGCTTCAGTGAGCGCCTGGCTGTAGCCGAATTCAATCGCCCAATCGTCATAAGGACCTGGTTTGGTTTGGAAAAAGTCGCCTTGCTCAACGCCTTTTGGTGCTATGTTGGCAGGAGCGTAATCCATCACAGAGCCGGTCACTATGCCTTGAGTCAGGCTCTTATCATGCACCTGCTTTTCATCCCACAGGATGGATGACTTCATATTGTGGTTCAGACCCAGGGTATGACCTACTTCGTGCAGCACCAATTGCGTTAGGCCCTGGCGCAGAATTTCTTTGTCGCTGATGTCGGCGCCGCTGGCCAGGGTGCTGGCCAAAATCATGTTTTGTTGTAATTCTTGGCCCAGCGAGCAGTTTAGCTCTTCGCCCTGGGCTTCGCCGCGGACTGGGCTTTGAGCTAGGCTGGCCGCACCTTGGGAATACAGGGTGTCGTAGATCCAACGGTTTTTCATAAACACGTATTCAAGCATGATGTCCGAGCCCAGGATTTGACCTGTGAGCGGGCTTGCCAGCGCCGGGCCATAACCGCCGAATGGCGGGCGAGGTGATGAGGTCCAGCGTAACACGTTGTAGTTGATATCACCGGCATCCCAATCGGCATCGTCTGGTTGCACCTTCACGACCAGGGCATTTTTAAAACCGGCCTTTTCAAACGAGCTGTTCCAGCCCAGTACGCCTTCCTTTATGGTGTCTCGCCATTCTACCGGCGTGGTGTTTTCAATCCACCAGACGATCGGCTCAACCGGCTCGGATAGCTCGGCATGCGGGTCTTTTTTCACTAGGTTCCAGCGTTTGATCACGTCTTTATAAGGAGCCCAATCCGCCGAGGTCATATCGTCAAACTGGTTGCTAAAGTAGCCGATGCGGGCATCGTCGTAGCGTGGCTGGTAATCGTTTTGTGGTAATGCCACAAAGGAGTGCTGAACCTTGATTGAAACTGCGCGCGGATCGCTGATGGCGGCTGAGCCGCGGACGCTGGGGTTGTCATTGTTAAATACGTAGTCGACAACTATATCTATATTATTAGGGTACGGGCGATGCTTAATAATGCGTGATTTTTTGTCGTCCAGCTTGCCCAGTTTAAAGCGCTTCTTGGCGTCTTTGTCGTCCGGGTTGCTCCAAGGCGACACCTTATGCAGCGCTTCGCTGAGGAATAATTTGTCTACTTTAAAAGCGATTTTACCTGCTTCTTCCACTTCAATCGGCAGACTGGCGAGTACGGCTTCGCTGATATTGGCTTCAGCAGCGCGGGCAATTGCGCTGTCGTCGTTGAACTGGTAACGCGGGGTCTTGCTAACAATGTCGACGCGGTCAAAGTAGCGACGAAATTCGATCAGTTTGGTTTCACGATAGGCGCCACGGAAGTGACCGGCATCGGTAACACCGTCTACGGTATGGGCGAAATAAACATAAGGCTTGTTAAGCTGCGCCTCGGTGATCACCATTAGGTTGTCGCCGCTTTTGGGGTCTTGATAAAAATCGAATACGCCATCGTAAAGGATATGGTCGGCGGTGGTTTGCGCCAGTGTTTTAGTTTTTTCTTCTTCTTTATCTTTGGCCAAGGTGGCCTGGCTGCCTAGCGCCAGGCTAAGGGCCAGTGTAAGGGTAGAGAGTTTCATTTGGGTCCCTGATCTTGCTTGTTGTTAGCAAAGCAGTGTACTGAAACTGGCTGGCGAAAAAACCGGGAATGAGACAGAAGCCGGTATAAAGCCGATGTACTGCAAATAATTAATTGATAAATATGAATTTTTACTTTGTAACAAAGTATGGCTAAGAGCGTTTTATCGCATTATTGGTGCTCGGTGCTGCTTAGTGAGGGTGCTGTCAAAGACATATAAGTGGGCGATAAATGCGCCGTTGACGAAGTAGAAAGCCCTTGTTTATCAATTACAAAGCGGTTGATATTTGATGTTGCTAAAATTAATACTTGCTTACAAATGAGCAGTTACTAAAAAGAACCAAGTTGTTAATATATGCTGAATATAATTTTATCAAGGTGATCGGCCATGCATCAGGCATTAAAAAAATCCTTAGTCGCACTCGCAGTTGTTGTGGTCACTGGGGCCGCCGCTAGCGGTATCATGGCAACGGCGAAAAAGCCGGATGAAACCAAGCAGGTCGATACCCGGCCTATAGTCGAGGTGAAATCTCTGGCCGCCAGCGATCACCAAGTGCTGCTGACCAGCTATGGCGAGGTTAGACCGCTTGAACACACTTTACTTGCCGCTCAGGTCAGTGGCGAAGTGGTGAGCTGGAACAAGGGTTTTGTTGCCGGCGGCATAGTTGCCCGTGGTGAGCTGCTGTTCACCATAGAAAAAGACAACTATGAAGCGGCTGTGTTGCAGGCCGAGGCCGAGGTAGCGAGAGCACAGGCGGCCTTGATTGAAGAGCAGGCGCAGCAACAGGTGGCCAAAGACGAAGCCGCCCGCACCCCAGGCGTGAAGCGCTCGGCCCTATTCTTGCGCGAACCTCAGGTATTGAGTGCTCAGGCGGCTGTTAAGTCGGCGGAAGCGGCGCTCAAGCGGGCGCAGCGTGATCTTGCTAACTGCGAAGTGCGTGCTCCTTATGATGCCCTGGTGATCTCCCGCGACATTGGCCAGGGCCAGTTTGTCAGCCCGGGCAGCAAGGTGGCAGAGCTTAATAATATCGAGACGGCGGAGATCATTCTGCCCATCGCCGGCTTCGACAGCGCCTTTTTACCACCGCGTGTTGCTGGCATTGAGGCCACCATTACCCAGGAAGGACTCGGTGGTTATAGCCGCAGTGCGGTGATTGACCGTGATTTGGGGATAGTCGATAGCGCCACGCGTATGAGCAACTTGGTGGTGCGTGTGGATGACCCTTATGCCATTCACACGCAGCAACCCAAGGTCAAATTTGGCAGCTATGTACAGGTACAATTCCCGGGGCAAACCCTGCGTGAAATTTTCCGCTTACCGCAAGAGTTGGTGAACAATAAAACCGTCTGGGTGGTGAACAAGGACAACCTGCTGCAGCCGCGTCAGGTTACCGTGGTGCGCGAAGAAGATGAGTTTTTCTTAATCAGCGAAGGCCTGCAAAGCAGCGATCGCATCGTGCTGACCTTGCCGGAATATCCGCAGCAGGGCATGGAAGTACGTATCGCCGGGCAGGTGAGTACCAGCCCAAGCAACGACCAGCTGTAGGAGAGGCCCATGCAAACGCCAAAGCAAACCGGCATTATCGCCTACTTCGCTAACAATTCCGTGGCTGCTAACCTGATGATGGTGTTTATCATCATTATGGGGATCGTCAGTTATTTCACTATTCAGCGGCAGATGTTCCCTAATATTGAAATTAACTACATCAATGTGACCGCCAATTATCCAGGCGCCTCGCCGCAGGAAATCGAAGAAAGCATACTGATCAAAATCGAAGAGTCGCTCAAGGATGTGACCGAGATAGACAAGGGTGTTTATCGCGCCTTCCGTAACTCCGGACGTGCCTCGTTAGAGATAGACCCGGATGCCGAGCTCAGCGATGTACTCGACAAGGTGAAGTTACGCGTCGATGGCATCGCCACCTTCCCGGCGGGGATGGAGCCGGTCACCATAAGTCAGGTGGAATTTCGGCAGGATGTGATAGGTATGTCTTTGGTGGCCGACCTGCCGCTGACCGAGCTGAAGCCCATTGCCAATGAAATTGAAGATGAACTGCTGCAACTAGGCAATGTGTCTCTGGTGCAAAACGATGTGCCGCTGGACGAAATTGCCATCGAAATCAAACCCGATACCCTGCGCCGCTATAACCTCACCTTGAGTGATGTAGCCAATGCGGTGCGCCGTTACTCGGCCAATTTTTCCGCCGGCCAGTTGCGTACCGATGCGGGCATTATTTCCGTACGGGTCGAGGCTCAGTCCTACTCCGGCGAGGAGTTTCGCAATATTCCGGTGAAGGTAGGGGCCAATGGTGCCAAGGTGCTGCTGCAGGATGTGGCGCAAATCAAGGATGGGTTTGTTGAAGGCGAACGTTACTTCAAGTTCAACGGCAAAAATGCCATCTACCTGAGTGTTAAGGCGACTAAAGAGCAAAACATGATCCCCGTAGCGGAGTCGGTTAAGGCCTATATCGACCAAAAGAATAAAACCCTGCCTGCCGGGGTGACCATAGAGCCGCTGATGGATATGACCTATTACCTCAATGCGCGCCTGGATATGATGCTGAAAAACCTGCTTCAAGGGGCCATCCTGGTGGCCTTGATGCTGACCCTGTTTTTGCGCTTTAAACTGGCATTGTGGGTGATGATAGGTCTGCCGGTGTGTTTCTTAGGAGCGCTGATGACCATGCCCATCTTTGGCATCAGTATTAATATTGTCTCCCTGTTCGCCTTTATTATGGTATTGGGGATAGTGGTTGATGACGCCATAGTCATAGGCGAGAGCGCCTATTCTGAGATCGAGAAAAAAGGTGGTGGCGTCGACAATGTGGTACGTGGTGCCCAGCGCGTGGCCACCCCGGCGACCTTCGGGGTGTTGACCACCATGGCGGTGTTTGCCCCCTTTACCTTATCGAGCGGCCCGGAGCGGGCGTTTTTCTTCGGCATCGCGGTGGTGGTCATGGCGTGTTTGGCCTTTAGTCTGATCGAGTCAAAGCTGATTTTGCCGGCGCATATAGCCCATACCCGCTTTGGCCCTCTCAGCTCAAGTGGTTTTCGCGCCCGCTTTAATGATAAGTTTTTTGGCTTTGTGAATGGCACTTATCGTCGCTGCGTGGAGAAGAGCATAGAGTGGCGCTACGTGGTCTTTATCGCGTTTTTAGGCATGTTGATCCTGAGCTTTACGCTGATTGGCAGCAACCATATTCGTGTGGTGCCAACGCCTAAGGTGCCTCATGATTTCCCGCAAATCAGGGTGGAAATGAACGACAATGCCTCGGATATTCAGACCATTAACGCGATTCAGAAAATCGAGCGCATGGTGCTCGATGTGGACACACAAATCGAACAGGAATTTGGCCAAAAAATGGTACGCAGCCTCTTGGTATTCAACCAGGGCCGTACCGAGGCTCAGGTATTAGCGCCTTTGGTGGATGAAGACCTGCGCCCATTTGATGCCTTTGAGTTATCGCGGCGCTGGCGCGAAGCCATGCCGGAAATTGCCGGGGTGAAGTCGCTGACCATTTATGATGACGTGAATGGTAACCCAGGTGGTGATGGCGAATTCGGTTATCTGCTATTTGGTTCGGATATAGACACCCTCAATGCCGCCGGTCGTCAGTTTATAACTATGTTGCAGCAACAACAGGGCTTGTTTGACATCAGTTCCACCATAGATCCGGCCAGCAAAGAAGTGCAGATGAGCCTTAAGCCGGTGGCCTATGATCTCGGCTTGGACCTGCAGAATATTGCCAGTCAGGTCGGCGCCAGTTTCTACGGTGGCGAGGCCCAGCGAGTGATCCGCGACGGTGAAGAAGTGCGGGTCATGGTGCGTTACCCCAAGCTGACCCGTGAAGCCTTTGCTTCCCTTAAGCATGCGGTGGTGATGACTCCGGCGGGCCAGGAAGTACTGCTTGGTGATGTCGTGGAGCTAGAGGAACGTCCGGGGATCAGTTACATTCGCCGTGAAGGGGGTTATCGCACCGTTTATATCTATGGCAGCATAGACGAGGAAAGGGTCGAGCCCACTGAGGTGGTCAAACGCATTAAAGAAGATTTGTTGCCGCAACTTAAAGAGCAGTTCCCATCGGTGAAAACCGAACTGGGCGGCTCCATCGAAGAGCAACAGGCTCAGGCCAATGAACAAATTCTCTTCTTTATTGCCGGGATGATCATTGTTTACATCCTCTTGGCGGTACCGCTTAAGAGCTATAGCCAGCCACTGATCGTGATGTCGGTGATCCCCTTCAGCTTAACCGGAGCTCTCTGGGGTCACTTCTGGTTTGGTCTCGATCTGAGCACCATGTCATTTTTTGGCTTAATCGCCGCCGCCGGGGTGGTGATCAACGACTCCTTGGTCATGACAGATTATGTGAACCAGGCGCGCCGCGAAGGTTATACGGTAAAACAAGCCGTGGTCGAGGGCGGCTGTGCACGTTTTCGCGCCATTACCCTGACCTCAATAACCACCTTTGCTGGGGTTCTGCCGATCATGTTTGAAACCAGCTTGCAGGCCAAGTTTGTGATCCCTATGGCGGTGGCGCTGGGCTTCGCTGTGCTGTACGCCACCTTGCTTACGCTTATTCTGGTGCCCTGTTTATACGTTATCCTCGGTGATATACGGGCCGCGTTCCGCTGGGTGTGGCAGCGTGTCAGAGGCAAGGTACCGAGGCAGCACAAAGGCAAGGTGAGTAAAGCGTAATAAATAACCTGAGCTTCGGATAGTTAATGCCTTTCTAGCAGCCAGTTTTGGCGCTAACGGCGTTGAATTCACTTCCAATAGCTAGCTATTGGAAGTGAATTCGCCTGGTTGTCTCTAAAACTCTCTGGCTAGACAAGGGTGTAATTTATAGTGAAATTTAAAAACAATAAGTTAGCTCATCCCTTATCCAAACCTCAGGTTAAATAGAGAAAGTTACCCGCTTTCAGGGTGCGTTAAGATTCGCGCTTCTATCTTTTGATAGTCTTGGGAGTAAATTTGTATGGTTAGAAGGTTCTTTAACGATAAGAGCTAAGGCCAACAAGCCCAAAGTGAGCTTAAAAGTTTAACGCATCCTGGTTCTGAAGTGTGCTTTGGTCGCTGACTAAGCAAGGGGTAACAAATTGCAATTAGCCGAACATACAGACATATACTCGAACATGGGCGGAGTTCTTCCTGCAGCCAGTTGGCTCAGTGTGGGTACGCTAAGCAGTTATACGCAGCTATTTTGCGGCGATACTGTCGAAGTTGAGGTGTACGATCATCAAGGTTTGGTTCAAGGACTGAGTTTTAAGCTGCATATTAAGTCCGATCTGCATGGCGAGCCGCAAAACTGGACTCGCGACCTTGCCCACTATATCAATACCCATATACCCCTGATGCAAGCGGGTAAATTAACCGAACATGGGCTCATCACCGCGTATCGTGGCAATGAAATTTTTGCCTGTTCAAACAGTGGTATCTGTGAGGTGGTTATTAACTACAAGTGTGCGGCGAAACAGCAGCACAGGGGTCAGCATAATAACCAGGGTTATGATCATATCTTTCCCGTCGACCATGAACTCTATTGCGCCGGCGATCGTGTTCTGCACCTGGCCACCGGCAAGGTTTATCGCTGTAAACCTTGGCCCTACACTGAATTGTGCCGCTTAGGCGGAAATAATCACGAGCAATATGAACCCGGCTTAGGCCTGAATTGGCACACCGCCTGGCAAGAAATAGAGTCATAGTCGCGCAAAGCACAAGTGATACCAACGCCGTTAGCATGATATTTAGCCCGCTAGAATGATTAGCTGTTTAAGAGAATGGGTATGATACACTGAGCGTCCAGTATCAGTGTATTGAGGTTGCGCGTGCAAGCCCCCATCGCCAAAAAAATCCCCCATTTGCTTACTCAGCATGGCCAACAACGACAAGACGATTACTATTGGATGCGCGACGATCAGCGCCAAAACCCGGAAGTTCTCGCACATTTACGTGAAGAAAACGCCTATTGCGATGCTCAGTTAGCTGCAAGTGCAGCCCGACAGGAACAGATTTTCGCCGAACTTAAGGCGCGCATCAAAAAAGACGATAACACTGTGCCGGTGCGCGATGGCCATTACTGGTATCACAGCGAAGTATCCGGAGATGACGAATACGCCAAGCATTATCGCGCCAGCAGCTTTAGCGGCGACAATAAAACCTTGCTTCTCGATGTGAACACCCTCGCCGCAGGTCATGAATTTTATGACTTAGCCGATATGGCGGTGAGCCCAAACGAACAACTTCTTGCCTATTGTGAAGACACCAGTGGCCGTCGTATTTACCAGGTGCGCATAAAAGACCTGCAAAGTGGTGAATTGCTCGATGATGTGCTGCTTGAGTGCGAGGGACAAGTGGTCTGGGCTAACGACAATCGCACCCTTTATTACATTAAGAAAGACCCGCAAACCCTCCTGGGCTTTCAGGTTTTTCGCCATCACCTGGGTAGCGCCCAAGGTGACGATGAACTGGTGTATGAAGAGCTGGACCGCAGCTTTTATATGGGCCTGGGAAAAAGTCGCGATGAAAGCCTGATTTTTATCGACCTGGAAGCCACCGAAACCAGTCACACTTATGTGCTTGATGCAAATGATCCCAAAGCACAACCTAAGCCTCTAATGCCCCGCGAAATGGGCCATCTGTACGAAGTGGATAAGCTCGGTGAGCATTTTTATATAGTTTCTAACCGAAGCGCGAAAAACTTCCGCCTGATGCAGGCGGATGCCAGCACCATAGCCGACCCAGATACCTGGCTGGAGCTTATTGCCCACCGCGATAATGTTCTACTTGAGGGCGTCGATCTCTTTAAGGGTTACTGGCTGGTGACCGAGCGGGAGCTGGGTCAGATCCGCTTTGTGGTGTATCAACATCAGCAGGGCAAAATGCAGGGCGAAGGGCAGACCCTAAGCTTTAGCGATCCCTGTTATTACGCCGGTATGGGGATGAACCCAGAGCCGGATGTAGGCAGCGTGCGCATTTACTACAGCAGCCTGACTACCCCAGGCAGTTTGTACGAATTTGACCTTAATACCCTGGAGCGCAAGCTGTTGAAGCAGCAAGAGGTGCTGGGCGAATTTAACGCTGAGGATTACCAAAGCGAGCGACTGATGATCACCGCGCGGGATGGCGTGCAGGTGCCCGTATCCCTGGTTTATCGCCGCGATACCTTCACCCAAGACGGCACTAACCCCTTGTTGCAATATGGCTATGGTGCCTACGGTATCACCATAGACCCCAGTTTCTCGAGCAGCATTTTAAGCCTGCTGGATCGTGGTTTTGTTTATGCCATCGCCCATATTCGTGGCAGCGAAATGTTGGGGCGCGCCTGGTATGAAGCCGGTAAGCTGGCGCATAAGCAAAACACCTTTAACGACTTTATCGATGTCACTGAAGCGCTGGTGGCGCAGGGCTATGGTGCCGCCGATAAGATCTTTGCCAGTGGCGGCAGCGCCGGTGGCCTCTTGATGGGCGCCGTAGTCAATCAGGCACCGCATTTATACCGTGCTATCGGCTGTCATGTGCCGTTTTTGGATGTGCTGACCACCATGCTTGATACCAGCATTCCGCTGACCACCAATGAGTATGACGAGTGGGGCAACCCAAATTACGAGCAGGACTACAGCACCATAGCCGCCTATTCACCCTATGATAATATTCGTGCCCAGGCCTATCCCCATATTCTGGTAACTACAGGCCTGCACGATTCCCAGGTGCAGTATTGGGAGCCGATGAAGTGGGTGGCCAAGCTGCGTGAATACAAAACCGATGACCATCTTCTGCTGTTTAAAACCGACTTAGAGAGTGGTCATGGAGGTGCTTCCGGACGCTTTAAAAGCCTGGCGGAAAAGGCACTGGAATTTAATTTCTTCTTAACGACCTTAGATTATGAAAATTAGCGGCTTATCCCAGGCATGTGAGAACAATAAGGGGCCGATTCTCGCCGAGTTGACGCAGATCTTTGCTCAGACCCAAAGGGTATTGGAAATTGGCTCTGGCACCGGCCAGCATGCGCTGCATTTTGCCGCGCATTTGCCGCACTTACTTTGGCAAACAAGCGATTTAGCCTATAACCATGAGCTGATCAAGCAGGTTATATGTACTGCCGAGAGCGGCAATATTTTGCCACCGCTGGCGCTGGATCTCGGACAAAGCTGGCCGTTAGCGCAAGTTGACGGCATTTTCACCGCCAATACCCTGCATATTGTTAGCGAGGAGTTGGTGCGAGCATTTTTCCATGGCGTTAAGCAGCACCTTAGCCAAGGCGGTAACTTGTGCATTTATGGCCCCTTTAATTACAACGGCGCCTACACCAGCGACAGCAATGCCCGCTTCGATGCCAGTCTGCGTGAGCGCGACCCCTTAAGCGGTTTGCGTGACCAGCAATGGGTGGTGGGTTTGGCCGCAGCCGCCGGGCTGGAATTGGCTGCCGATATGCCATGCCCGCCAACAATCGCTTATTGCACTTTATACGGAGATAACCCGGTACATTGCTGCAAATATAGGCTGTGTTGTCGCGTTTCGCGGACGATAAAGTCATCAATTGCGGCAGCAAAGGGGCTGTTGATAAAGCGGTGGCAGGAATGGGTCAGCTGAGGGGTAAAGCCTCGCGCAAGTTTGTGTTCCCCTTGGGCGCCGCCGTTAAAGTACGCCAACCCCTGATTTATGCAATATTCTATGCCTTGATAATAACAAAGCTCGAAGTGCAGGCGGTCATAGTGCTCCAGGCAGCCCCAGTAGCGCCCGTAAAGCGTGTTTTGGCCACGTAGAAACAAGCTGGCGGCGACCATTTGCTCGCCGTCATAGGCGCTTATCACCACCAGATGCTCACCCATGCTTTGTTTTAGTCGGGTAAAAAAGTCGGCATTCAAATAGCCCAGATGACCCGAGCGTTTGAGATAGGTGCGCTGATAAAAGGCGCTAAGCGCCTGTATATGCACCGACGTAATTTCATCACCACTGGCAACCTCTATTCTAAGCCCCGCCTTGGCGACAGCAGCCCGCTCCTTGATTATATTTTTACGTTTGCGGGCCTTCAATTGCCGACAAAATTCATCGAAGTCCTGGTAGCCTGGGTTATGCCACTGAAACTGCACCGTGGTGCGTCTTGCCAGGCCTTGCTCCTGCAATTGCTCGGCCTGGGCCCGGGAGCAAAAATTGATATGCCAGCCGGACCAGCCCAGTTGCAGCGCCTGCTTATCCAGAGCGGTGTGAATGGTCGCTAACGCCTGTGTTTTATTTACCGAATCGCTCAGGGCCAGGCGCGTGCCTGTCACTGGCGTAAAGGGTGCGGCGCACAGCCACTTGGGGTAATAGTTAAAGCCATGTGCCTCATAGGCTTCGGCGATGGCCCAGTCGAATACATATTCACCGTAGGAATGGCTTTTTATATAGCCTATGGCGAGGCCAACCAGCTCTTGCTTGTGGTAAAGCGCCAAGTGGTGAGGTTGCCAGCCAGTGCGAGCGCTGGCGCAGCCCGTTTGTTCTAGGGCATCAATAAATTCATAGCTGGTAAAGGGATCTTCGGCGGCATCAAAAAACGCCTGCCAGGCCGATTTACCCAAGGCTTGGGCGCTGGAAAAAAAGCGGACGCCGAAGTTACTCATGTAAACGCCCGAGGAAGGTGCGCATATCCTGCTCCAGCTCGGCATAAAAAGGATTATAGGTTAGACGCTTAAGTGATCCCTTGGCCAGATTTGCCTCGCTGCGCTCGCCGATCAGCACCTGAGTTTGCGTTTTACAGCGGCGATAAGCCTTATCATCTTCCAGGTAGGAGCCGCAATTGCGATAGTGCCCCTGGGCGCCGTAATAGGGGTGATTTGGCGCATTAACCACGCTGATATGTGATAAGTCGATGATCTTATTACAGGGTGGCTGATTGGCCTGGCAGGCGTAGCTACGCAGCGGGAAATCCTTCCCTAAATAGCGTTTGGCGGTTTGCGGGTTACCGTAATAAATCAGCATGTCCTTGGCGCTGTTTGGGCGCATCTGAGGATTATGCCAGGCCTTCACCAGGGCCAAAGTGGCCTGGGAATCTATGGTGGTATCCACCTCACTTTGGACGACAAAAAGCGGCAAGTCGGGCAGTTTTGCCTTGGCTAGGTGCTTAGTATCGATGCGGCGCATAGCCTCATGGCCGAGGCTGGCGGCGGCAAAAGGGAAGGACTCGTATTTGGCGAAGTCGATATCCGCGTCCTTATCTATCCAGTTTACAAAGGGTATGCGGTCTATCCATTTTGCTAGCCAGCCCTGCTTGTTATGGGGCTCGGTTGCCGGTGACCAGAGCATCAGCGCCTGTACCTGCTGTGGCACCGGGCGTTCAATCAAGTTAGCCAGGGCGAGGGCGGCACCGGTGGAGTAGCCGCCGATAATAACCTGTTCGAAGTCCTTGCTGGTGCGCTCAATGGCATAGCGGGTCAGGGCTTGCCACTGTTTAAAACTCACCTCCTGGAGATCGCTGGCGGCGCTGCCATGACCGGGCAGTAATACGGTGCGAACATTAAAGCCCTGGCGATGGAAAAATGCCGCCAGGGAATGATAACTAAAAGGGGAGTCGGTCAGGCCATGCAATAAAAGCACGGCCTTATTGCTGCCTGGATGGCGCAGCTCAAAAGGGCTCAGCAGATCGCTCACGGTCAAGTCGGCTTCCAGAGCGCCTTGAGCTTGCAGTAACTTAACGGTTTCTGTGTGTACCGGGCAAGGCAGGCTGGCCCTAGGGTTACGTGCGTCAATCCAGTCTCGGGCCGAGGCCAGATAGGCGCTAAATGGCGGCAGAGAGTCGAGGTCGAGTGCTTGCACAGAGGCATCTTGGGCAAAGCGATGGCTGCCATTCTTTTTGGCCGCCATTATGTAGTCGATATCATCTATATGGCTAAGGCAGGTCTGTGCCCAGCTAAAAGAACTGGTTAGGCCGAGCAGGAAACATAACAGTAAACGCATCGCTTTGATCTCTAGATAATTTATAACGGGCAGCATAACAAAGCGGTGATTTTACGCCTAGCCCTAATCGCGGGCCCTAATCGCCAGCCCTAAGTACGGCCCCTAAGTGCGGGCCCTAAGTGCAGCAGGCCATGAGGCGATTTTAATTATTTGGCTGGAGTCGCTCATGAGCCACGTTGTTTTTGGGTGTTTATTTATCAATGCTGCGGCATGAGTCGCAAAAGTTAAGTCATTTCACTTTTAAAGTTATGCTAAATTAGTAGTAATAATTGACTAATTTATGAGCACATTATGATTGGTCACTCAGTCGCGTTTGATCGTTGGATCCGCACCGACTTCGTTGTCCTGAATAACGAATTGGAAGACTTATATTGGCAGCAGGAAGACAGAGCCAATGTTGTCGGAGTCGGCGAGGAAATTAAAGAAGCCATGGTGGCCCAGGGTAATGCGCTTATCCAGCAATTGGTGAATGAAGGTAATACGGATCAGGGCTTTGATAAGGCGTTTGATCTGCTAGGCAATGTGGGCTTGTATATGGCCGCCTGTCGGCGCCATGAAATTACCGAACCATCGCGGGAAACCCAATCGCCGTTGACGGCGGCTTCTACTCTGGCCATGCATATAGGCGCCTCGATTGGTGTCACGCCGCGTTTTGCAACTGCTCATTTAACTACCCATAACAGCGCCGAAAACGGTGTGTATAAACGCTTTACCGACTTGGCCGATGAAAAGCTTTTTGTCGATTACAACACCAAGGGGATCCTGGCCTATAAGCGCGCCGCCGATGCCTTGCTGCGTTTGCAGCCCTTAGGGATTTCTCACCCCATAGCCGCCGATCTATTGGCCGTAGCCGAGCAGGCCCTAAAGGATGTGATGACCAGCAACCGCTACCTCTTCCTGCATCTTGATACAGATAGATTCTTTTACTGTGTGCGCCCCTATTACAAGCCATATCGTGTCGGTAAAGAGGTGTATCGTGGCGCTAATGCCGGCGATTTTGCCGGTATAAACGTGATTGATATGCTATTGGGCCTGTGTCAGGCCAATGAAGTCAGTTATTCGCAGCTGCTGGTGGATAAGTTTCTCTATATGATGCCGCAAGATCAGCGTATCTTACGCGATTGTATGCGTTTACCTTCCTTTATGGATGAGTTCCTGAAAGTGGGTAAGCAGCATCATAAGGCCAGCTGGTTTCAGGATAACCTTAAAGCATTTTTAAGCGTGTGCAAGCTGCATGGGCAGACCGCCATTCAGCACCATAATCAGTTGGTGGAGAAGTATATTCGCGTGCCGAATGAGCAGCTCGGTGCCGAACATCAGGATAAGGTGACCGCCAGTGGTCCGCCCTTGCCCGTGCTTCTGGCGCAATTGGAAACACTCCGTGACCGCCGTGCCGCGCGTCCTCGCGATGATATTTTTACCCGCTACGACGATGTGCAGCGCCTAACCAAGATGGTGGATTAAGTTTTGAAAACTCAGTTTCGTTTGCCCGCAGGGCCTTATTTCTTAAGTCACTCTGTGGGTCGTCCGCTGCGCTCGACGGAGCAACACTTTCATGAGCATTTTTTCGCTCCCTGGCAGCAGGAGCAAAACGAGCCATGGCCACAGTGGCTCGGGGCAGTGCAGGATTTTACCGTCGCATTAGCACGCCTGTTTAACTCAGAGGCCAGCTTGTTTTGTCCTCAGGTGAATCTTTCCAGTGCCCTGAGCAAGTTGGTTGTGGCGCACCCGCGTTTGCGTAAGAACAAGTGCAAGGTGCTGATGTCGGAACAGGATTTTCCCAGCATGGGTTTTGCGTTGCAAAAATCTCTGACTCCGGACAGCGAAATCGTCTTTATTCCCGCCTCCGAGGACATCAGCGATATCCGGGTGTGGCAGCAACATTTGCAAGGGGATATGGATCTGGTCTTTATCAGCCAGGTGTATTCCAATTCCGGGCGTCAGGCGCCGGTGGCCGAGATAGTGGCCGCCGCCAAGGAGCTCGGCATCTTAAGTCTGGTTGATGTGGCTCAGGGCGCCGGGGTGATCCCCCTGGATTTGGCCCGGGTGCAACCGGATTTTCTAATAGGATCGAGCGTAAAATGGCTGTGCGGTGGCCCGGGAGCCGCCTATTTATGGCTTAGCGCCGAGCAATTACCTGGCTGTGAACCTAAGGATGTAGGCTGGTTCTCCCATGCCAATCCATTCGAGTTCGATATCCATCACTTTGCTTACCACGACAGTGCACTGCGCTTTTGGGGAGGTACACCCAGCGTCGCCCCCTATGTGTTAGCGGCGCACAGTATCAATTGGTTTAATGACTTTGGCATCGACAAGGTGCGCGCCCATAATTTGAAGCTGCAAGGGCAATTACTTGAAGAATGTGCCCACCTGGCGGCATCACCACTGGATGCACGGCGGCGCAGCGGTACCCTGATTCTTCATGCCGGCGACAGGCAAGAGCAGATGATGCAGGAATTAAAGCAACACAATATCAGCGTTGACGCGCGCCACCTCGGAGCCCGAGTGTCGTTTCACATCTATAACGACGAACAGGATGTGGCGCAGCTGGTATCAGCGTTAAAGCGGTTTATTTAACTTGGCCGCCGCGTTGATATTTTCTTTGTACTTTTGCAATTCGCTGATCGCCTTCTTTTCATTTTCGATAAGGGCGTGATAATTGGCGCGCACTATGGTTGCCTGCTGCTTCTTCGCATCGTCGATAGAGTCGCCGCCTAAATAGTTGGCGGTTGCTTGATTTATATTCTCAAGCTGCGCCAGATCTTTAGCCATACGCGTTTCGTAGTCACTGATATTACGTTGGTGCATGGCGATGCGGCGGTCGTATTCTTGCGACTTCAGGTAGCTGTCTACCTCACTCACATTAGGCTGTTGAGAATCGTCTTCTTCGCTGGTCACGGCCGTCACTGTTTTAGCACCAGAGTAACGCACCTTAATAATTTGCGCGTCTTTGCCACAGGGCTGCTGACTAAAGGTTGCTACGCCATTGATGGTGCATTTATAAACCGCCGCATAGCTGGGCAAGGTGGTCAAACAAAGAGCCGCGGCAAATATAACTGGGTATTTCATAGGACATGTCCGTATGGTTAGGGTTATAAGATTCTAGAACTTTCCATTGGGAAATCAACACCCCGTTAACAATCAATATATTAGTAGCGGCTATTTCCGCTGACAGAGTGGGTGCTGTGTATAGGTATATTGCCGATAGTACCAAGCTCTAATTAAGCTTTAGTTAAGGAGGTGGGGGCGCGATTGAACTTCGGACGCTTGCGACTGAACGCCGAAGGAGGGATGAGCGCTCGTGCCTCCTGCGCTTGCAGCCGCACTCACTCCTACGGGCGCCTGCGCGGCTCAAAATGTTCCGGACATTTTGTAGCTCTAGCACGCCCCTGTGCTAGCCCTTATAGGCGCCTACGCGGCTCAAAATGCTCCAGGCATTTTGTCGAAAGGGTTCGAACCAAGTCCGCCTGCTCGAAATTTAGTTATAAAAAAACCGCCGTAAAGGCGGTTCTTTTAAAACTAATGGCGGAGAAGGAGGGATTCGAACCCTCGATAGAGCTACAAACCCTATACTCCCTTAGCAGGGGAGCGCCTTCAGCCACTCGGCCACCTCTCCGGCGCGAATCAGTTTGATAAATTTGGCGGAGAGATAGGGATTTGAACCCTAGATAGGCTATTAACCTATGCCGGTTTTCAAGACCGGTGCTTTCAACCACTCAGCCATCTCTCCATGGGGTAGGATAATACTGAGGCTTGTGGCCAGTGTAAATAGATAATGAATCGTTTGCTTGATTTTTGTGCTAATTCAGGGCGCTAGCAAGAAAAAAGTGAGGATTTCAGGTGCTAAGCTGGTTGGGTCTTAGCACCTGCTGGTTGTTTTTAATACCAGAAAGTAACATTAGTGTAATTAATTACTTGTAACGCACAACACCGCTAAGAGCTAGCTCTTTACCAAAGCGGTTTAGCTTGGCCATCATTTTAGCTTTACGCTTGCTTGGCTTGGTTGCTACATGGTTGGCTGCTGTTTGATTTAGGGTGTTTACTGGGTTCATGTTTGCTTGCTCCGGGTTGTGCCTGTGGTTGAAAACAAGGCTATTGTGCAACCAGTGTGGTTAAAAATAAAACGATATATTTTGGCCCATTCGGATAAGTTTAATTAATGCGATTAATGTTTTATTAAGTTTCAAAAAAAAGATTTATGAATGAATATTTAGGTGGAAAATGCGCTAATAGACCAATAACCAAGGTTTTTTATCTTGTGGCAAGTGATTTTTTAAAATATCGTGCATATTTATTCAGATAAATCATATTTGTTATAGGTTGGCATTTTGAACCATCAAACCAGGTATTTGCTCTTGTATCATCCGCTGCAGGCAAAAGCGCAATTAAAAGCTATTCGCCAGCGTTTGCATTCCTTGTCATATGCCTATGTTGAGGTGGCTACCAGTGGCGACTTTTACGCCGATTTACAGGGGCTGCAAACCTATATTCCCAATACCAAACGAGTAATTGCACTTGGTGGCGACGGTACACTTAATCTGGCCGCCAATGCTTTCGCCTATAGCGAGGTCGAAGTAGCCCTGGTTCCCTGTGGTAGTGGTAATGATTTTGCTCGCCAGTGGCGTTGCTCTGAGCAGCAATGGATCGAAGCCGCATTAACACATGCCAGCTCGGCCATAGATCTGGGTAAGGTTAATGAGCGCTACTTTATCAATATCGCCGGCGTTGGCTATGATGCTGCCGTGGTTGCCGCCAGTCAAAATAAGCGCGGCCGTTGGGCGCACCTGAATTATGCCTGGCAGGGGATTAAAATGCTGTATCGCTACGCCCCCTCGTTATTGCAGTTTTCGACTACCAAGGCGCAAGAGCACAGGTTGCTGATGATGTGTTTAGCCAATGGCCGTTACTTTGGGGGCGGCATGTGTCTGGCGCCCAAGGCGAATATTTGCGATGGCCAATTAAGTTGCGTGCAAATAGGAGCGGCGCCGTTTTGGCGGCAAATTCAGGCGCTGATACTTAGCTATTTTGCCGCTCATACCCGGCTTAAGCAGGTCAATATAACCCCTGTATCCCAGCTTGATGTGCACACCGCAAATATAGGCATAGAGGCGGATGGAGAGTATATAGGCACCACACCCGCACTTTTTAGTGTGCAGCGCGGTGCCCTGAACTTTGTGATGCCCGTCTAGGCTGGTGCCTGTGTGCGCTTGAAAAAGAGGCCTATTTTATCGAATGGGGTCAGCACTATGGCGTTGCCCAGTAATACAAACACAAAGCCGTATACCGTATTAAGCTGCCATACGAAACCTTCAAACAGGGTGCTTAGAATCACAGCTACCAAAGGGAAGAGCACAATCACGTAGCTGGCTTTTTCCGGGCCGATATTCTTCAGCAAGACAAAATAACAGGCAAAGGCGATCACTGTACCGAAGGTGCTTAGATACAGCAGGGATAACCAATACGCGGTGCCGGCAGTGCTAAAGTCCCAACTAACATCGCTGATTAAAACGAACAGTGCCAGTCCCAGGGTGCTGTATAACATGCCCCAGGCATTGCCCTGCAGCACGCCTACCTGAGCCTGGGAGTTACGTACGCTCACCATGTTGCCTATGGACGCTACAAGCGTGCCAGCAAGACACAATAACAGGCCTATTAATAACTCATTACCGAGATCCAAAGTGGCGATGGCCGGCCAGAACAAGATCACTATGCCTACCACGCCGAGCAGGGCACCAAAGTAGATGCGTTTGGCTATGGGTTTGCCAAAGAATAATCGGGTGTTGATGATATTCATCAACAGCAGGGTGCTAAAGGCGATGGAGCTCATTGCCGAGGTGAGATAATGCTGCGCCCAGTAGAGGATCAGATAGTTGGCGCCAAAGTTACACAGGGCCAACAGGGTAAAAAAGCCATGATCGCGGGCGCTAAAGCGCATCGGCAATTTTTTAAGCAGTACAAAAGCCCACATAATGACGGCGGCAATGGCAAAGCGTAAAAACAGCGAAACTTGCACCGCCACATCGCCAAGCTGGAATTCTATGGCCAGCCAGGTTGAGCCCCAAATCAGGACGGTAAAAAAATACAGCAGGACGTTGTTCATGGCGTTTTTCTCAAGGCGACTAAAGCTGGTATTTTAAAGTTATTCTGTATACTGTACATAAACAGAAAACATCATTTTATACCTATACAGATCAGCCATGTCTCGCATTGTAAATAAGCAGGGTAACATCTACCTATATCAGCAAGTCATTGACTTGATTAAAGATATGCAGTCGCAAGGCACCTTGGGTGCGGGTGAAAAGCTGCCTTCTTTGCGTGCTATGGCACAAAAGTTGTCCATTAGTATTCCCACCGTTCAGCAGGCTTATCAAGAGCTTGAACGTCAGGGGGTGATCAGTGCCAGAGAAAAGTCCGGTTTTTACCTTAATGCCGGCTCAGATCAGTGTCATCAGCCTCGTCGTATTCAACTGGCGCGCCAGCCGGTAGCGGTTAATAAACAGGCCTTGATTGAGCAGGTTTTTGACAGTTTGCATCGTGCCGCCGTGGTGCCCTTAGGGATAGCCAACCCGGTGGCGGTAAACCCCACCGATAAGGTGCTGAGCCGGACCATGCGGCGAGTGATGAATGTGGCCGGGCATAAGGCTATCAATTATGGCCCCCTGGATGGTTTTGCGGCGCTAAAAAAGCAGATCATCAACCGTTACCTGGATTTTGCCATCGGCGTTAACAGTGATGAGTTGATCATTACCAATGGTGCCCAGGAAGCGCTGCATATCGCTGTGCAGTGTGTCACTCAGGCGGGGGATATAGTGGCCATAGAGTCGCCCTGTTATTTTGGCATTATCGAAATGCTGGAGAGTCTGGGACTCAAGGTGATAGAAATTCCCATGTGCCCGCAACAAGGGGTGTGCGTCGAAGATCTGCAGCAGGCGTTTGCCGAGCATGATATTAAGGCCTGCATCTTTTCCACCAGTATTAGCAATCCCTTGGGCTCGAAAATGCCTGAGGAGCGACGCCGACGTCTGGTGCATTTAGTGGAGGATCAAGGTGCGGTGCTAATTGAGGATGATGTGTATGGGGAGCTTGCCTACGAGCCAGATGGCGCCAAACCGGCTCAGTATTATTCGACCAAGGGCAAGGTGATCACCTGCTCGTCGCTGTCAAAAACCGCCGCGCCAAGCTATCGCGTGGGCTGGATGATAGCCGGCAAGTTTGCGCCTCAGGCGCGGCGTTTAAAGCGGGCCATGAGCTGCGCGTCGTCACTGATGAATCAGTGGACCCTGTACGAATTTATGAATAGCGGCGATTACGATAAAAATCTGCGGGTGATGCGCCAGCGCCTGGCGCTCAATAAAGAGCGGATGCGGGCCTTGGTGCAGCGGCATTTTCCGCCTGGCACCCGAATGACCAATCCACAGGGAGGCTGTGTATTGTGGCTGCAACTGCCGTCGCAGTATGATGTTGTTGCCTTGTTCCACCTGGCGCTGGAGGCGGGGATCAGCATTACTCCGGGAGCTATTTTTAGCGCCACCGACAAATATCGTCAGTGTTTACGCCTGAGTTTTGGGGTGCAATGGAGCGAGGAAATAGAAAAGGCAGTGGCCCGCTTAGGGGCGCTCTGCCTGCAAGTGCAAAAGGGTAAGGCGAAGGTTACGCCTATGGGCACGCCAATGGGCATGCCAAAGGCTTAGTTACTTAGCAGCTGATACTCTTTCAATTCGGGGATCATGCTAAGCAGCTGAGCTTCTTGTTGCGCCAACTCGCTAAATGAATGGCATAGCGCATCCGCACGTTGTTCTATTTGCGAGGCTTGCAGCTCAACTCTTTGCTCGACCTGCTCACCAAGGCGCTCCATACGTTGCTCAAATTCATCCATGTCGCCGCCTGAGCCTAATAACTCAGAGCCCAGAGCGATAAATATACTGCCGATAGACTGCACCATGGCCTGCTCTACGGCTTGTTCAAAGTCCTCATCAAACTGGCTTTCAATATCATTGCCTAATTGTTCAAAGCTTTGTTTGCCCATTACAAAGGCACCGTCCTGGTAGAAGGTCTGTTCAATATTGATGCCGATATTTTCAACTATATCGCTCAGCGCCTCATTGTGACTGATGCCAAATGCGGCGCCGACTTCTTCTAGGGCAACGCCGGCGATCTTAACGCCATCCAGGGCTATTTGAGCCACCTCGGGCATATAGGTTCGTACCTTATCTGTGTAATCGTCCAGGGCCTGTTGTTGCTCGGCATTTAACTCAACGGGTTGACCATCGACTTCAAGCAGACCTGAGCTGTACACCAGGTGCTGGTTATTGGCATTGGTGATCTGTAAACGCTGCGGCTCGATGCGTACATCGTTTTTAAATTCAATGTTGCATTGCTCAGAGCCAAACGAGAGCGAATTGGCTTCCCCGGCGATGGCGGTGCCAGAAAGGCTAATGGCAGAGATAATGGCTAGCGTGCTGGTTTTCATGGTGATAATTCCTGTTATTCTGTTGACGCTATGACTAATACAATTTCGGTGCCAATTAATAAAGATGATAAAAATCATAGCGTTATAATTTCATCTTGTGTGCTGCCAATGCCTTGTTTAGTGCCTTTTACTAACTTTTAGTGAAATTAACTTTGCCGTGGATTAAAACATTTGCTCAATTGTCAGCCTGCTAGGTAACTGCTCCTGCGTCACCCTAGTACCGCCGTCCATGGCGGCAAAAGCCGACCTAGGACCCTGGCAGCAAAGGCGGATCCACAACGGGCTATCCAAGGTGGAATAACCTTACGAATTAAGGCGGTATAATTATTAATCAATTATGTTTATTGAAACGATAAAAAAATCTCACTTTCCAGTTTGCGATTTAGCGGCTATTTATTCACTCGAAGGCGCCTAGCCCTGAATTCGCCGCACCTAAGTTGGGGAGCGGTGATAACTGATTTAGATTTATTGGAGTGTATTGTGGGTAAAACATATTCCTATGATGCGTTTGAAGACGAATTTGTTGCAGATGAATATGAAGCGATGGGACGCAATCAAAACGACCGTCGCAAGCGCAAGGTAAAAAAGAAGCTGGACGATTATTTAGAACAGCGCAAGCTGAGAAAGCATCTCGGCAGCGATGACTTTGACGAGTATTTAAATGAATAAATAACGGGCCTTTGGCCTATGAAGTCTTGGTGTAATTAAGCCGAGACTATTTTAAGACTTTAAAGGGGCTACGGCCCCTTTTTTGTTATACCAATGCTGTTAAGTATGTGAGCAGATATAGCGTTGGCTATTTAAGTGAATTGGTATTATCGCAGCGCAAAAAAGACCGCCATGGAAAGCAGGGTGGTGGCGTAGATACTATGGCTTTTGTAGGCGGTAATAATGGCGACAAGGGCCGCAACCAGATACGGATTCTGGTAGCTCAACTGCCACTGATTGCCAGGTAAAACCACTATGGGTACCCAGATGGCGGTAAGCACGGCCGGGGCGCTAAAGCTTAAAAAACGCTGCATTTTTGCGCCGACCCGAAATGGCAGGGCACGGTGTAAAAATAAATAACGACTGCCAAAGGTAATGGCCGCCATCAGTAATATGGTGGTGATCATTGCACCCTCCCGCGACTAAGCACATAGCCAACGCTCATGCCGATGAGGGCGCTAAACACCAGCCATAATTCTACTTGCCAGGACTTGAGCACCGCAGCACTTATCCCCGAAGCCAGTACACAGGCCAGAGTTGCCCAGTTTTTAATGGCCGGGATCACCAGGGCGATAAAGGTTGTGGCAATGGCAAAATCGAGACCAAGATTGGTTAAGTCAGGCAGCAACTGTCCCGCCACTATGCCCAGCAGGGTCCAAATATTCCAGGCAACATAAAAGCTAAAACCAGCACTGAGGGCATAAATGAGTCGTGCCTTGGTTTGATAGGCCTTTGGGTGGTGGGAAAAAGCAAAGAGCTCATCGGTCAGCACAAAGCTGACAGGTAAGCGCCACCTCAAGGGTTGAGCAATGACCTTTTGGCGAATGGCCAAGCCATATAAAAAGTGCCGAGAACTGATGATGAAGGTGGTGATGGCTATGGTCAGCAAAGGGGTGTCGTTGGCGATAAGCTCAATGGCCACCAACTGGGCCGAGCCGGCAAAAACCAATAAAGACATCAGCTGAGCTTCCATTAAAGTAAAGCCGTTTTGCATTGCCAACGAGCCGCACAAGAGCCCCCAGGGCAGTACCGCCAGGTTAAGAGGCATCATATCGATTTGCCCTTTGATAAAGGCATTTTGCTGCAGTTTGGTACCGCGTTTTATATGAGTAGACTTGCTCATAGATAAAAATTAACCGAGTTGATTTCGCACCGACGCTAGAGTTTGGCATAATCGCGGCTATTGCAAAAGAAGTGGAGCAGTTATGAAAGTTTGGGATGGATATATACGTTTTTTTCATTGGGCCTTGGTAAGTTGTTTGGTCGGCCTGTATTTCTCCGCCGAGGAAGGAGCCTTGGAGCTACACTTTGTGCTCGGTTATATCACCCTGGCGCTTTTGGCTACGCGTTTAATCTGGGGTCTGGTTGGCAGTGACACAGCGCGCTTATCGGCGCTATTTCATGGCCCCAAAGCGGTTGTTCAGGCTTTACAAGCCAAGCATTTAACTCCCGGGCATAACGCCGCTGGCAGCTATATGGTGCTGGTATTTTTTGCATTGATTCTGTTGCAGTTGGCGACCGGCTTGATGACCACTGATGACATCATGGTTGATGGTCCTTTGGTGCAATATGTGTCTTACGACTGGGTTGAATGGGCGTCTTCGTTGCATCATCAGAATTTCGATTGGCTGTTAATCGCCATCGGCCTGCATCTTGTTGCCATTGTTGTTTACGCCCTGCGCGGCAAAAAACTGGTGCCGGCTATGGTTACCGGACGTAATAAGCAAGTCAGCACCGCTGCACAGCTAAAAGCAAGTTGGCCAGCTTTTGCTCTGTTTGCCGTTTTATTAGGTGTGCTGCTAACAACCTGGGGTTATGAGCCACTACAAACTCTGCTATAGCGACGAATGGCGGCTGTTTACGATCTGTTACAAAACTATGAACAGCCGCTAGGGCTTACTAAATGCGGGGTCATGCCCCGCACGTAAGTCTTTATCTTCTGTTTACATGTTTACCATATTGTAACGTACCTGTTTTGGCATTATTGTCCGCCAGCAACAATAAAGCAGTAATGCTAACAATTAAAACAGGTATTTGTATGAAGCAAAATCTTCGCCGCAGCGCAATTGCGTTAGGCATTTCTTCTGCGCTGATGAGCGCCCCGGCCGTAAGTGCCACTCTAGAAGCGCAAGCTAAGACTCTGGATTCTCAGTACAAGGTGAATGTAGAGCGTCAGGTCGCTGAATTTAAACAACAAGAAAAAACTGCGGTTGCCTGGTTGGTCGAATTAAATGGTCAGTCTCTCTACGGTGTTAATAAGTCGCAACAGGCCACTGTGAGTGCCAACATTAGCGATATGCAGCAGCGTGTAATGAGCGATATGCAGAGCATGGATTTAAACCTTAAGGTTATTACCCGCACCTCTAAGCTTGCTAATGCCTTGGTTGTTGATGGCCAGGAAACCGATATACGTCAGTTGGAAAACCATACCGACGTTAAAGCCGTATATCCCGTTTATGATTACGAGCTGGCGGTAGCAGACAGCGCCGATTATGTTAAGGCCACGCCCTTGGTTGAAAACGGTCTTGCCAGCGGTAAGGGCGTACGTGTGGCCGTACTGGACACGGGTATCGACTACACTCATGCTGCCTTTGGGGGTGAAGGTACACTTGAGGCCTATGCCGCAGCCACTGCCGATGAATCAGTCACCTGGCCGCAGGGTATAGTTAAAGGCGGTTATGACTTCGTCAATATGGACCCAGATCCAATCGACAATGGCACTAACCACGGTACCCATGTATCTCACTCGGTAACCGGTATTGCCCCAGATGTTGAATTATTCGTGTATTCCGTGTGTGCAGGTGGATGTTCGGGTAAGGCCCAGCTTATGGCCTTGGAAGCGGCTATGGATCCTAACCAAGACATGGATATTGAAGATCGGGTTGATGTGATCAATATGTCACTCGGTGGTGACTTTGGCGATATCGCCGAAAGCGCCGTAGGCCTGTTTATTAACCGCGCCGTGGCCTTGGGCACCAATGTGGTGGTCTCTGCCGGTAACGATGGCGATATTCCATACATTGTTGGTGGTCCGAGCACGACCGAGCACGCTCTTTCTGTGGGCGCGATGACGCATCCAGCGGAAGAAGTGAGCATTGCCAAGGGTACGGTAGCCGGGGCCGAAGCGGTATTCCAGGGCGCCAGCTTTGGTCCGGGTGTAGGCAGCTTTAATAGCGATGATATTGAAGTTGTTTACCCGGAATCGAATCAAACCGCTTGTGTTGCTTTTGCCGATGATGTTGATTTTACCGGCAAGGCGGTGATTCTTGATCGTGGTGGTTGTGCTTTCACTCTTAAGGTATTGGCGGCGCAGGAAAAGGGCGCGGCCTTTGTGATTATCGCCAACAATAGCGATGACGGCACCCCTGCGCCTATGGGCGGCTTCGATGCGGCGGTTACCATCCCATCTGTGGGTGTGAACAAGGCTACAGGTTTACAGCTTAAAGAAGGCGCAGCCTTTACTGTTGAATTAACGCTGGCGACCACCGCCGGTGCTGTTGCTGACTTCAGCTCACGTGGACCTTCGGTAAGCGGCTTGCTTAAGCCGGAAATTACCGCTCCTGGCGTAAATATTATGACCGCCCACCCTGGTACGGGCGATGGTCTAAGTGGTGCTAACGGTACTTCATTCTCCGGACCAATTACGGCGGGAGCTATGAGTATCCTGAAAGAAGCTCTACCAGAGCGTAATGCCTTTGAACTAAAAGCAACGCTTATGAATGCGGCGAACATGGATGTCACTATGATACCACGAGAGCTGGATGAAAATGCCGAGCTGGCACCAATCAGTATTATTGGGGCGGGTCTGGTAGATGTTGAAAAAGCAGCCAACTTACCGGTAGCTGCCTGGGCTAAAGACACCCGTCAGGCAGCACTATCGTTTGGTTTACACAGCCTGGCAGAAGTGGCCACCATGACCAAGACGGTACAGGTTAAGAACTTCTCAAATACGGCGAAAACATACGATCTGGCTTGGCAGCAGCGCTATGCGGATGATGCGGAGTCTGGCGCCATCATGGCGGAATACCCTTCGTCAGTGACTGTGCCAGCAGGTCAAACTGTTGAGTTCGATGTAACCGTAACCATAGACCCTGCCAAGTTGCCGCAATGGGGCGTGGACTTCTCTAACACCTGGAAAAGTGAGGCAGGTCCGTTACTGACCAAATCTGAGCTAGACGGTGCCCTGGTATTCAATGAAGGTGGTGAGCATGCCTTACATCTGGTATATCACGTGCTGCCACGTGCCGCAGCAAAACCTGTGTTAGATGCGCAAAAGGCCGAAGAAGGTGTGGTATATACGGTTACCAACGAAGGTGTTACCGATTTTATACCTATGATCATTGCAAATGTTGCCACCGATGCGGTTGGTGACAGCGAGCGTCTGGACATAGTTTCTGGCAGTGTTGAAACTTTCGAAGTACCCACATCCTTCTGTGATTCTGGCTACGGTGTGTTTACTACCATAGTCTTGAACCAGGCTATTGCCTCTAACTTTATCGGTAACTTTGCCGCCGATTTCGACTTAGAAAGCGATGGTGTATGGGATGCGCGTGTGCATTCACTGAGCTACCGCTCATTTGAAACTACTGTGCCGTTACCGCCAATTCCGGTTACTTACTCTGTGCCAACTTACTCATTGAGCAACCTGTACTTTGATAGCGGAACCAATTATGTAACCCTGCAAAACTGTCTTGAAGACTATGGTCTAACCGCTGCAGAGCTGGGTACTCTTGATGCCACCGTCCGCTTTAGGGTAGGCGAAGGTTACTATGATGGTTCAGGTGCCAATGCGGTAGACAGTGTGCAAGGTAGTTACGACTTTGCCCTAGCAAATGTTGCGGCAATGGCTGTAGATGCACAGGGTAATGAAGTTGCAAGTCTGGCTCCGGGTGAATCGGCGCAATTGCTATTTACCGATGCTGACTTCACCATCTTGTCTGCTTCAGGCTCGACCCCGGTTGTCGCTTCGATTGGTGACGATATGAAAGTGGCACCAAGCCTAGCCGATGCCGAATTCAGCGTTGATGAAAACACTGTTGATGGCACAGTAATTGGTACTCTATCGGCAATGCGTAATGCGCCGCTGGCCGGTGCTATCTCTGAGTTTATCGTCACCGGCTCTACTTCAACGGCGGTAGAAATTAATGACATGGGCGAAGTGCTTGTGGCCAATGCCGAGCAGTTGGACTTTGACGCTGGCCTTGAGCAGATCACTTTGACAGTGGTTGCCACCGACACCTTTGGCCACATTTCAAATGAAGCAACTGTTGTTGTTAAGGTGAACAACCTGGCCGACGAGATTTCTGAGCAGCCGACAACACAGCCTAAGGTTGAACCTAAGAAGAGCACTAGCTCAGGTACTTGGGCCTGGTTGACTCTGCTGATGGCACCGGCGTTATGGTTACGTCGTCGTCGCGGCTAAGCTAATATTTGGGCACAAAAAACGGCGCTTATTGCGCCGTTTTTTTATTGCTTAAAGAGCTTAGTCTTTAAACGAATTGTGGCAGTCTTTACAGCCTTTCGCCCAGTTTTGGAAAGCTGGTACGATAGTTTCTTTATCGCCGCTTTGTGCTGCTACCGCTAGCTCTTGTGCGTATTTTGCAAAGGCATCTGCTTTAGCATCAAAGGTCGCACGGTCTTCCCAGATAGCTGGTAGTGCGCTGGTGTCGCCCTTGTCAGTGCCGGCACCGAAGGCTTCCCAAGGCATTTGTGAAAGGGCTGCGGCATTGTTAGCACGCATGGCAAAACGCTCGGCCTCGAAAGGTACCTTGCCTTTAAGCATGTCACCCATATCGGCGATTTGTACACGGAGCAGTGAGAATGTCGATTTACGGTAGTCGATAGCATCTTCAGGTTTTTCAAAAACCGAGCTTGCTAAGGCTGATGATGAGCTGGCAGCCAGCGCGATTGCAGTGATAATAGAGTGTAGTTTCATTCCATTAGTCCATTATTATAAAAGTTGTGTCCCTTTTTACCTAAGGGATGCAGCGAAGACAAGCCTGGCTCGGTAATTAGCATTGTACAGACCTGTCAGCACTGTGAAGAAGTATTTACTCGCCTAGGTCGATATCGGCAAAAATCATCCCCCGACGCATGCTTCTAAAGGCAAGATAAACCTCGGCAAGCAGGGAAATAAATGCCAGGATCAGCAGCACCATGGCAATCATAAAGCACAAGGCTATCGCGGTTCCCAGGTTAACCGATTGAATATTAGCCATAAAAAGCAGCATCACCACGGCACTTACCAAGGTGGCGCTAAGTACGCTTAAGCTAAAAGCCAGATGAATATAGCGGGCGCGTTTAAGCAGGGCACGCAACTCTGTGGTCAGGGAGCGGTTAAAATCTTCATCGCTGCTAGTTTTTAGCTTACGCTCAAGAGTGCGAGCCCGGTCAGTGATGCGCGCTAAACGATTTGATAGTACCCCCAAGGTGGCGGCGATACCCGTGATAAGGAAAACCGGGGCAACGGCGGTTTGAATCACCTTTGCCATGGTGAGAATATTAACGACATCTGTGTTCACACTGACTCTCACTGAAAGAATGACAATGTCGTTAGTCTAGCGGTAATTGCCGATGAAGGATAGAATTTTGCTCTGGCGAAAAGCTGGACACTAGGCAATAAAACTGAGAATCTCAGTAACTTAACAACAATCACAGGAGTGAACATGGAACCCGTATTACCTGAAAAAAATGACACGGCGAAAAGCAACGATGAGAAGAGCATGGCGATGTTGTGCCATTTAGCGGCTTTGGCCGGTTTTATCGTACCTTTTGGCTCAATTTTAGGCCCTTTGATTATCTGGTTGGTGAAAAAAGAAGAGATGCCTATTGTCGATCGTCATGGCCGCGAGTCATTGAACTTTCAGCTCACCATGCTGATCGCCTATATCGTTTGTTTTATTTTGATTTTTGTCGCCGTGGGTATTCTGCTGCTGCCAATCGTCGCCTTGTTCTCCTTTATTATGGTGATTGTGGCATCGATCAAGGCCTATGAGGGCAAAGAGTTTAGTTATCCGTTTACCATTAAATTCTTATAAATGGTGAGATCGGTAGCAGGATGCGTTTAGATGAACCCGTAGGGCAGCGCTTGTAGCGCATTTCTACTGTGTTGTTATATGTTAATGTACGCCTACATGGATGTAGGCGGTAGAGCGACGCAGGAGCCAAAGCCGAGAATAACTACACCACACATGTGCCGCCTTGTATAAATACACTACAAACTGCTGCAGAAACAAACAACAAAGGTCAACAGACCCTAGGAATTATGGCCTATTTAAGCCTGTTATTGAGCGCCTTTATTGCTGCCACTCTGCTGCCTAGCTCTTCGGAGCTGATGCTCAGCGCCATGGTGGTTAAGGGCGGGTTGTCCTTACCCTTACTCTGGCTCAGCGCCACCTTTGGCAATGTCTTGGGCAGTTGTGTGAACTATGCCCTGGGAACCCAGGTGACTCGCTTTGCCGATAGAAAATGGTTTCCCGTGTCCGCCAAGGGCATGGCCAGGGCGCAGCGGCAGTTTAATCGCTTTGGTGTCTACAGTTTGCTGTTTGCCTGGCTGCCAGTGGTTGGCGATCCGCTGACCTTAATTGGCGGCGTATTTCGGGTGCGCTTTAGCCTGTTTCTGCTGCTGGTCAGCATAGGCAAAGGCGCCCGCTATCTGCTGGTGATCCTGATGGCGCTCGGGCTTGAAGAATTCCTCTAAGCGCTCGCTACTGAGGGCGTTGCCAGTCCAAGGTCAGCGACACCGAATCGGCAAAACGCAAGGCATGGGGTTTATCGACTCTAGCCTTGGCGTAGTGCACGCTGGGGTGGCTATGACACAAGGCCAAAATCTCCGCCACCAACTTTTCCAATAACAGAAAATGCCCCTGCTCTACCAGCTCGATCACCGCCTTGGTGATGGTTTTATAGTTGAGCGCCTGAGCTACTTCATCTTGCTCGCAGGCCTTATCAGCCGGGTAATGAATCTCCAGGTTGATCACTACGTCCTGCTTCTTTTCCCGCTCCTCGGGATTAAAACCTATATAGGTGCGCAGCCTGAGGTTGGTGACATTGATAATGGCGTTGGTCATTAGTTTTTCACCAGCTGTAAAAATTCGTTGCGGGTTTTTGAGTCGGTACGGAAATTGCCCAGCATCACGGACGTACGCATTTTTGAATTCTGCTTTTCCACGCCACGCATCATCATACACATATGCTGGGCTTCAATGATCACACCCACGCCCTTGGCGCCAGTCACCTGTTCAACCGCCTTGGCGATCTGATGGGTGAGTTGCTCCTGAATTTGAAAGCGGCGCGCATACATGTCGACGATGCGGGCAAATTTCGATAGCCCCAGCACCTTACCATCCGGGATATAGGCGATATGGGCCTTACCGACGAAGGGCAGTAAATGGTGCTCGCACATGGAATAAAGCTCAATGTCCTGCACCAGAACCATATCATCCGCATCAGAAGAGAACACCGCATTGTTAGTGATCTCTTCAAGCGTTTGTCGATAGCCCTTGGTAAGGTATTCCATGGCCTTGGCGGCGCGTTTCGGGGTGTCGAGCAGACCTTCTCGCTGTGGGTCTTCGCCAACGGCGCTGATGATCTGCTTAAAGCTGTGTTTTAAATCGTCTTGCATACTGTTCTCGTCTATTTTAGGTGGCGGCCGCCGTCGATGGCGAGGCTGCGCCCGGTAATGTAATGACTATTGAGCAGCAGCTCCACGGCGGCAATAATTTCCTGGCAGCCGGGCTCTATGCCCATTAGGGATTTGGTTAAGGTCTTTTGCTTGTACTGCTCATCGTCATGGTCATTGAAAATAATCAGCGACGGGGCAATGGCATTGACCTTTATCTTCGGCGCCCATTTGGCGGCATACGACTTGGTCAGGTTGTCGAGCGCAGCCTTGGAGGCGGCATAGGCCAGATGTTTTGGGCTGCCGGTTTCGACCACATAGTCGGTCAGGTGAATCACATCGGCGTAGCCCTCGGCCTGCTCCAGCATATCGGCGCAGTACTGATTGATTAAATAGGGCACCTTGGCATGAATGCGCATCATGTCGTCGAACAGCTGGGCATAATCACTGTTGTTGGCCTCGCAGTCCCAGCTTGAGGCGTTATGAATTATGGCCCGCAGTCCACTGGTATGACGGCGAAGTTCGTCAATAAACTCCAAAATGCTGTGATCGTCGTTAAAGTCTGCGGCAATGCAGGTTGCCCCTTGCGCCGCCAGCTCGTCCACTGCCGGATGCCGGGTGCGGTAACTAATAATGACGTCGTGACCCTGGGCCAGCAAATGGGAGGCCAAAGCAAGGCCTATGCGCTGCCCGGCGCCGGTAATTAAAATAGGAAAAGACATAATTTCCAAAGGCTAAAAGCGTATAACCTTTACTATAAACAAATGAGTTCATGATTGCAGTGTTTACGTATACAAATGCGTGGGCGATCACTGTGTTAGCAAAGAAAAAGCTATTGGGCGGGTGGCTAAGCAGGGCACCGACAAGACACCGGTGCCCGAGCAGATCAATCGTAGATGGTAGGTATGGGTTGGCGCTTATGCTGGGTGCGCTGGTAGATGCCGATAATATGCGCTTCAACTTCGGCGCTCACCGGTTTGCCTTCTAAAAAGTCATCAATTTGGTCGTAACTCAGGCCAAGGGCGACCTCGTCGGCCAGCCCTGGGCGGTCGCACTCGAGATCCGCGGTAGGAACTTTGTGCACCAGATCCCTTGGCGCTCCCAAGGCTTCGGCCAAAGCGCGCACCTGGCGTTTGGATAGGCCGAATAAAGGCGCTAGATCGCAGGCGCCATCGCCAAATTTGGTATAAAAGCCGGTGAGGTTTTCGGCGCTGTGATCCGTGCCGACTACCAGGCCTTGAGTCAGACCGGCGATCTCATACTGGGCTATCATGCGCTGGCGTGCCTTCACATTGCCCTTAATAAAGTCCACCTGGGTCTGCGCCGGCAGGGCCAGCTCGGTACCCGCGGCCAAGCCTGCTAACACCTCATCATGCATATGATCGCTGGCCGGTTTGATATTTACGGTCACGCGTTGGCTAGGTTGTATAAAATCAACGGCCAATTGGGCCTCATGTTCATCGGCCTGGACGCCGTAAGGTAGACGCACGGCAATAAACTGATACTGATGGGTGTTATGCTCGTCATTGAGTTCGTTCACCGCCAATTGGCACAAACGACCACAGGTGGTGGAATCAACGCCGCCGCTAATGCCTAAAACCAAACTATGGCAATGGGCCTGCTGCAGACGGTGCTTAATAAATGCCACGCGACGGGCAATTTCCTGGTTAATATCAATGCTTGGTTGCACCTTCATTTCGGCAACGATTTCGGCTCGCATAACTCCCCCGCTTGAGCTCAATGGTGAGTCGCTATTATGTAAGTATTTAACCAAAAGTTAAAGCGCGCAGCGGAGCTCTTGTAGCTCGGCCTTTGCCGCCAAGGTATAAGGCAGCCAATGGTAACCTGTTCCCCCCTTGTCGACGCAGAACCAAAACTAAATACCGAGCGCTGCTCCTTGCCCCAATTCCCGCGCACAATTAAAAGACACCAACAAAGCTGAAAAAATGTCATACACTAATGCTCAAAATAATAAAAACGCTAACAAATAGGTAAGTTACACATGTTGAAATGGGGAAAGCGCATTTTAATGACGGCCATTATAGGGCTGCTGTTGGTGACCGCGCTGGTTTACGGCCTGCTGTCGCTGAGTTTACCGACCTTGGATGGCCGTGGCAGCAGTGATGCGATCGAGAGCACGGTTACCATTAAACGTGACGCCTTGGGGCAGGCCATTATCGATGCACAAAGCATGAATGATGCCGCCTATGGCCTGGGCTTTGCCCATGGTCAGGACAGATTTTTCCAAATGGATCTATTGCGCCGCAATTCAGCCGGTGAGCTCAGCGAGTTGTTTGGTGAGGCGGCACTGGAGCTGGATAAAAAAATGCGCTTTCATCAGCTGCGTCAGCGCAGTGAGCGTATTTTTGCGCAATTGCCCAAGTCTCAGCAGACCTTGTTAAGCAGTTACAGCCGTGGCGTCAACGAGGCGCTGCAAGCTCAGTCGTTAAAGGGCTTTGAATATCTGCTGACCGGCGCCGAGGTCACACCCTGGCAGCCAGAGGATAGCCTGCTGGTGATCTACAGCATGTACTTGGACTTGCAGGCTGGCACCTTTGATCGTGATATGGTGTTGGAGCAAATTGAACAACTTTATTCCGCGCAAATGCGTGAATTCTTAACCCAGCCCAGTCCCTACCAATCGGCGCTGGACGGCAGCGAAATAAGCCTTAAAGAACTGGCCATTCCCATGCTGTCAGCAGCAAATCTTACCGCCTCTGTGCCAGAAATTATCGCCACGCGAGAGGTGGGCAGCAATAACTGGGCGGTCTCCGGGGAGTTAACCAGCAGCGGCCAGCCCATGGTCGCCGATGATATGCACCTGGGATTAGCTGTGCCCATTATTTGGTATCGCGCCCAGTTAAATATCGCCGATATTCAGGTCACCGGAGTGTCGCTTCCTGGGGCGCCGGCGATTGTTGTCGGCAGTAACGATAATATTGCCTGGGGCTTTACCAATGCTTATGTGGATACCTCGGATTGGGTTCGCCTCGACGGCGATGACACCGTGGAAAAGGTGCAGGAAACTATCGCTATTGCCGGTGGTAAAACGCATGAATTCAGTCTATTAATGAGTGATTATGGCCCAGTGCAAGAGGTCAACGGCCAGCGCTATGCCCTCAGTTGGGTCGGTCATTATGACTACGCGGTAAACCTGGATCTGGCGGAACTCGCCACTGCCTCCTCTGTCACCCAAGCGTTTCAAATTGCCGATGATGCCGGTATGCCGGTGCAAAATTTAATGGTGGTGGATAAGCAAGGGCAAATTGGCTGGCAGCCCATGGGCGCCATTGCCGCGCGTACCAATCCAAGCGATATTGCTCTGGCTGCCGAAGAGTTTCAGTCCGACTGGTCCCACAATGAACCGCAGCGCCCCCGGGTAATGAATCCTAACTCGGGTCGTTTGTGGAGCGCCAATGCGCGGGTAATATCAACTCAGGAGCACGCCCGTTTGGGTGATGGTGGCTATGCCCTAGGGCCCCGCCAGCAACAAATACGCGACCGCCTTTTTGCCCAAAACACCTTTGATGAGCAGGCGTTCTTAGCCTTGCAGCTCGATAATGAGGCGCGCTTCTTATCTAAGTGGCAGGCGCTGTTAGTCGCAACGCTCAAAGAGCAAGGCAGTACCCAGAATTTAGCTCTGGTTGAGCAATGGCAGGGCTGTGCCTGTGCCGACTCCATAGGTTATACCCTGGTGCGTTATTTCCGCAGCGCCGTGATGGATACCCTGTTTGCCGATATTGAGGCCAGATTGGCTGAGCATGAGCTCTCCCTTGGTCCCATTAAGCGCAATTTAGAGCCGGCCACCTGGCAGTTGTTGGACAACCCAAGTGTCTGGGGTTTTGCCGATAAACAGCAGCTGTTAAGTAAGAGTTTTAATCTGGCGTTGGCGCGTCTGCGCAGTAAATTTGGCGAAGACACGGCGAATTGGCGCTGGGGTAATGTCAACGCCATGGAGCTGAAACATCCTTTTGCCAAGCAAATCCCGCAGCTGGGGAGCTGGTTGAACATGCCTAAAGTTGAGGCCTTTGGCGATAGCTTTATGCCGGCGGTACAGCGCACCGACTTTGGTGCCTCACAACGCTTTATTGCCCAACCGGGAAGGTTAGAGCAGGCGATTATGGCCATTCCCGGCGGCCAGTCGGCGCATCCCTTGTCGGCCTTTTACCGTGCCGGTTATGAGCAATATGCCACGCACCAGGCCACGCCCTTGCTACCCGGCGCGCCAGAGCACAGATTGGAGATCCGTCCGGCTCGTTAGGTCTATCAGCGGTCGCAACCCGAGTGAGGTTGCGGCTCTTATCTGTGCGCGCAATTTGGCGGCGATAAACTAGACTAGGATTATCGCTAAAAAGCTACATAAGGACACAATAATGAGTAAAAACAGCATGATGATTGCGGTTCTGGTTGCCACAGTGGTCACCGCGCTAACGGTAAAGGCCGCACAGGCAGAGGATGTTGAGGTAACCACTCAGCAACTGGACAAGCATATTTATGTCTTGTTTGGCCGCGGTGGCAATATTGCCGCCCATGTGGGCGCCGATGGCACCTATATTATCGATGACCAATTCGCCAAGCTGGCGCCGCAAATCAAAGCCAAGCTCAAAGAGCTCAACCCCAATGCCGCGGAGTTTGTGCTAAACACCCATTATCATGGCGACCACACCGGTGGTAACGAGGTGTTTGCGCAGGCGGGGGCCCATGTTATCGCCCACCATAATGTTCACAAGCGCTTGGAAGAAAAGCATGGCGCGGGCTCTGAATTTTTACCACGCCTGAGCTTTGGTGCCGACCTGACTTTGCACTTTAATGGGGAGCATGCGCGCCTGGTGCATTATGCCAATGCCCATACCGATGGCGATGCGGTGGTGTTCTTCAGCGACGCCAATGTGGTGCATATGGGGGATATCTATTTCAATACCGGTGGCCTGCCCTATGTTGATGTCGATGGCGGTGGCAGCGTCGAGGGTATTTTGGCGGCGCTGCAAAGTGTGCTAGAGCAAATTGACGACAGCACCCAGGTGATCCCCGGACACGGGCCCATCAGCGACAAGGCTGGACTAATGCGCTATCAGGCGTTGGTGGCCAAGGCCAAAACCCTTATGCTTGAGGCCATGGAAAAAGAGCAGACCCTGGATGCGGTAATCGCCGCCGACCCCTTTGCCGAACTGAATTTAAAATACGCGGACTGGTTGCCGAAAGAGCGGGTGATCACCCTGTTTTACCGCAGCCTGGGTGGCGAAGAATCGAAACCTTAATTTAACATTTGTAATCGCTTACTTTATACTCCTTGTTCTTAGCTACAAGGAGTATAAAGAATGAATAACAACAATAACTTGCCTGATCTCACAGCCTCGGTAGGCAAAAAGAAGGGACTGATCGGCGCTATTTTCGTGGTGCTGGTATTGCTGCTTGTGGGGTTCAAGAGCATGTATACCGTGGATGAAGGTCATGTCGGTATTATCAAGCGCTTTGGTGAGGCCACCGAGCAGGTTAACCCTGGTCTGCATACCAAGATCCCCTTTGTCGATACGGTGGAAATGCTGGAGATACGTACCCGTAAAAACGTCGAAAAACTGCGCGCCGCTACCCATGAGCAGATGCCATTGACCGCAGAAGTGAGCATCAACTGGACGGTCAATCGTGAGGAAGCCTTTGATCTATTCAAAAGCTATGGCGGCCTGACTCAGTTCGAAAGCCGTATTCTTGACCCTAAATTGCGTTCCGCGACTAAGGATGCTCTGGCGCGCTATAAGGCCGAAGAGCTGATCCAAAACCGCTCGCAGGTAATTGCCCGCATTGAAGAGTTATTGCTGGAAGAAATGAAGAGCTACCCGGTTAAACTGGACTCGGCGCAAATTGAAGACCTGGTATTGCCACCTAAATACATTCAATCCATCGAAACCAAGCAAACCGAGAAAAACCTGGCGGCGGCAGAAAAGCACAAGCTAGAGCGCCAGAATCTGCAGGCGCAGCAGGAAGTGAACACCGCTAATGCGCAACGTGATGCCGCCAAGGCCAAGGCCGATGGTCTGGCCTATGCGATCAAGGTTGAAGCCCAAGCCGAGGCAGAAGCCATTCGTATGAAGGGTTTGGCTGAAGCCGAAGCCATGCAAAAGAAAGCCGAAGCCATTAAGAACAACGCCACCTTGGTTGAGTACATGCGTGCGCAAACATGGAACGGACAAATGCCAACCACGGTTATGGGTTCGGATCAGGGTATTCTTTGGAATATGAAAGAAAAGTAACCCCAAGTAATTGATGAAAATAAAAGCGGCCTGGGCCGCTTTTTTCATGCCTTTAGGTTGTTAAAACACTTCCTTCAGGGTGGCCATCATTTCCTCAACCGAGAGGGATTGCGGCGTGTCGTAATCGCTCAGCAGGCTGTCGGCGAGGTCCCGTTTATGTTGGTGCAGGGCGAGGATCTTCTCTTCTATGGTGCCCTTGGCAATCAGGCGATAAACGGTAACCGGGCGGGTTTGCCCAAGGCGATGGGCACGGTCCGAGGCCTGCTGCTCCACCGCCGGGTTCCACCAGGGGTCCATATGAATGACGTAATCGGCGGCGGTGAGATTGAGCCCCGAACCACCAGCCTTCAGGCTGATCAAAAACACCTCGCCATCGCCATTTTGAAAGGCGTCGATACGGGCCTGCCTGGCTGCGGCGGGCGTCGAACCATCGAGATACTGATAGCCAATCCCCTGTTCTTCCAGGTACTCGCGGATCAATTGCAAGTGACCAACAAATTGGCTGAATATCAGCGCCTTATGATGGTTGTCGCGCAGTTCCTCGAGTAGGTGCCCCAGGGCCGAAAGCTTGCTGCTGGTCAGCGTGCTTTGCTCGGCCACCAATTGGGGATGGCAGCAGGCCTGGCGTAACTTGGTTAACTGGGCCAGCAGTTGAATGCGTTGCTCCCCCGGGTTATCTAGCTGCTGTAATTGCGTTAATTGTTCCAGGGCGTTTTGTCTCAGGGCTTCGTAAAGGTGCTGCTCATCCTCGCTGAGGGTGATCAATTGATCGATATCCGTGCGTTCGGGCAGTTCGGTTAGCACCTCGGACTTCAGGCGGCGCAGAATAAAGGGTTTGATCAGCTCTTTAAGTACGCGCTTGGCTTTGAGTGCCTTGGCGGGCTCCTGCTGCTGATTATCGATGGGCAGCACAAAGCGCCGGCTAAAACGTTTTAAGTTGCCGAGCAGCCCAGGATTGATAAATCGAAACAGGCTCCACAACTCGGTGAGGTTATTCTCTATGGGTGTGCCCGTGGTGATCAGGCGGAAATCGCCCTTGAGGGCATAGGCGGCTCTAGTACGCTTGGCCAGCGGATTTTTCAGGGCCTGAGCCTCATCGGCGACAATGGTACACCAGCGAATTTTTTCCAGCGTTTCAATATGACGCTGCATTTGCTGGTAACTGATCACCAAACAATCGAAGGCGGCGCTTTGCTCTATGGCTGCTTGTTGCGCCTCGGCAGTTTTTAACTCACTAAAGAGCTGCACCCTGAGGGTCGGGGCAAATTTCGCCGCTTCCTTTTGCCAATTAAAACAGACCGAGGTGGGGGCGATGATCAGTGTCGGCCCTTTTGCCGCGCGTGCCACTAGTACCGCCAGCGCCTGCAGGGTTTTGCCAAGGCCCATGTCGTCCGCCAAACAGCCGCCCGCACCCCAATGGGCCAGGCGCATGGCCCAATCAAAGCCGTCGACCTGATAGTCGCGCAGTTGCGCCTGCAGGGTATTGGGCAGGGTCAGGGTTAAGGCGTTCGCTTCGCTCATGCGTTGATGTAATTGCTCCCAGCCGGGCACGGTTTGCATGCGCATGCCTGTGGTGTGGTCACGAATAAGGCGACTGCTCAGCGGATGATAGAAGCCTTGGTCGGCAGCGCCGTTGAGCACATCGAGCTGGGTTTTTAACTGTTCACTGAGGGCGAGAATGCGGTTGTCTTCCAGGGTGATAAAGCGCCCGCCGCTGGTGGCCAGGGCATCAAGGAGCTGGCGTAACTCCAAGATCTTGCCATCGTCCAAGGTGGCACTGCCGGTAATATCGAACCACTCATTATGTTGGTTGATACTTAACTGAATATTCTCACTTTTCAGCGGCTTGGTCATATGCAGCGTTTTGCCCCGCGGCCAGCGTAGCTTGATTGGCAGCTCTTGGTTGGGTTTGCTAAGGGCCAGTTGCAGCTGCTCCAGGGTGGCCAGTGCCAGTTGCCAATCCGTCTGAGCTAAACAGGTGTCCTGCATGGCCTGAAAATCCGGGCATTGATTATCCAGCTGCTCTAGTAACCTCTGCTCATAGGCGAGATCGCGATCCAGAGCGATGCGTTTGCCCTTGATATGGGCGCTGACATGGCGACTGCCCAGTCCGGGCTTCATTGTCGGACCATGCTCGCCAAAAGGCATCACCACACAGTCGAAGTTCAGCCCGGTTTTCAGTGGCGTGATGTTGACCACCAGGTGTTTATCCGGCTCGGTTTGGGTGAGGGTTTCGCCAATCCCTTCGATATCCGACTCGAGATTGATCAGTGGCGCTATGGCGCGAATGCTGTCTATGGCTTTTTGTTTTGCATGTGCCGGAATCACTAACCCGGATTCGCCGATAATTTTGGCGACCTTAAGGTGATTGGCGTTGAAAATGCTAAATTCTGCTAAGCCGTCACGGACGTGTTTTAGGCTGACCACGGGGGGCTCCGAGTGCGCGGTTAACGCGGGAAGATGAGCGATACTTACGCTTAAATCAGGACCATGGGCGACGATACGAATGGTCGGTTCGCGCTGTACCAACTCCAGGGGCCGGCCTTCACCATCGACCAAGTTATCGGCGCCAACAACAATGGGGAGGGCGCTACTGAGGTTGAGACGATACTCTTTGCTGCGGTAATAATCCTTGCCCGTGCTGGTTTCAATATGGGCGCAAATGGCCTTGTCCTGCTCGCTTAGATGAAAGTGATCGGGCTCATTGACCAAGCGTTTTAAGCTCAGCGCCTTGCCTTTGCTCCAGCCCTGCTTGGTGCGTTTTTGCTCTTTTGCTTTGAGGCTTGACTCGAAACGACCAATATCCAGCTGCCAGACGACGCGGCTTGGCTCTTCGCTGTTTTGTGCCGCCGGGGTATCCAGTGCCAATAATTGTTCAAGGGCAATATCCCAGCTTTCCTGAGAACGCATTAATTGCGTTATATTGAACGTAAAATTCGGCGAATCGCCGGAAATTTGTAGTAAAAAGTACGTAAATAGCGGCCATTGAATATGCTCAAAAAAGCGTTCGGCCTCGGCTTTTAATGCCAGTAGCCAGGGCTCGGGTGTGCGCATACTCCAGGTGTAAGCCGCTAAAGCAAAACAGACATAGAGGTAATAGTTAAGCTCACCCTTTTGGCAGTAGCTAAGATATTCTTGGCGAAACAGGTAGTTATCGCGCCCTCGCAGGTGCAGTAACAGGCGTCGCAGCACCAAATCAATGGTCAGTGCAAACTCGCCACGTTGTTTATCTTGCTGTTGGTTGTCGAGTTGGGTTTGCAGCGTCTGCCAGGATGAGGTATCACCTTGCTGACCGTTGCCCAATGCCAGCAAGGTGAGCTGATAGAAGAGGCCATACAGCCCCTCGATATAGGGCTTTTTACGTTTTTGATAGCGGCCTTTTTCCAGCTCGGCCTGGGTAAACAGGCGCATCGCCTTGGCATACTGCTGCTGCAAAAATGCCAAGCTGGCACGCAACAACAGGCTGTAGAGAGAATTGTCTTGTTCATCGAGATGTGCGTTTAGCTTGTCCAGTTGCCCCGCGAGCAGGTATTGCTCGGCCTTTAGGTAGTGGAGCCAGCGGTTTTTTGGCAAGGCGTCGCAGGCCTGATGCAGCCAATGTAAAAGCTGCGCCGTACTTTGCCCTTTTTGCCTGTGTGCCGCCAGCAAGGTGGCAAAGGCCTGATACTGCAGGCGTTCATCCAGGGTCTTAAATTCACCAAGATTAAAAGGGTAAAACACCAGACTACATAGCGCCGGCGTGTGTTGCCAATCAAGCTGCATGGGATTTTTCGCCAGCTCCATCAGTTCCTTCACTCGCCCTTGCTCACCAAGGAAATACATATCGCGCAGCAAGCGGCGTTTATCCGTGGTGTTGTCTTGCCATTGGTAGCTGTTAAGTACGGGCGCCACCTGCTCGGCGGCGCTAAGCAGAGTCACAAATAGATTTTTGCCTATGCTGCGTTTTACCAACGCATTGGCAATCAGACGATTGATGATGTAACCGTGACGGCTTTGTTGTACCAGTTCCAGGGTGCATAAATCGGCGATGATATGTTTGAGTGCCTTGTCGGTAATTTCCTCAAGGGCGCGTAATTCACTGTGCGCTAAAATGCGTCCCAGGGCATGCAGTTCTATGGGCTTGTAGATCACCGCCAGCGCTTGCGCCACATGTTGATGGGCTGAGCCACACTCATTAAAACGGTGTAACAGGGAGGCGATGGCCTCGTTGAGTTCGGCGGTGATGGTAATAAAGCGCATTAAGGGGTTAGAAGGTACTGATTAAGTAGCGAACACGCTAACAAAGCGATGGGGGATGGGCAAGAGAAAAGGCCGCCAGGCGGCCTTTGAAGACAAGATTTTAAAGCGCTAACGTCAGGATCTTGGTGGCCACTTCTGGGGTAATATCACCGTGTTCACCGAGTGCCGTCAGGCCATTGCGGCGCAGGTTGTCTACCGCCTCGGTCACCGCTTGCTCCTGTAGGTCGTAATCGCTTAAGCGCGTTTTAACGCCCATTTGCTCGAAAAAGTCCTGAACTGCTTTGATCGTGGCGTCAATCAAGGCTTCTTCATCGGCATTTTCAAGGGCAAATACACGACGGCCCAGTTGTTGGATTTTCTCGCGTTTTTGCGCTTTTTTCTCGAACATCAACGCCGGTAATACTATGGCCAGGGTTTGCGCGTGATCCAGGTTATAAAGCGCCGTGAGCTCATGGCCGATCATATGGGTGGCCCAGTCGTGGGGTACGCCCTGACCGATTAAGCCATTGAGTGCCATGGTCGCCGACCACATCACATTGGCCCGTACGTCATAGTTTTGCGGCTCGGCCAGTGCCTGTGGGCCTTGCTCGATCAGGGTCGATAAAATGCCTTCGGCAAAACGGTCCTGCAGCGGCGCATTAACCGGGTAGGTGAGGTATTGCTCAATCACATGCACAAAGGCGTCAACCACACCATTGGCTACCTGGCGTGGTGGCAGCGAATAGGTGTAGGTAGGGTCGAGCACGGCAAATTGTGGCTGCACTATGGGTGTACCAAAGGCGCGTTTTTGTTGCGTCGCCTTCTTGGTAACCACTGAGTTACCATTACTTTCCGAGCCGGTTGCCGGCAGGGTGAGTACCGCGCCTATGGGCAGCGCGCTTTTTACCTCGGCGCCATTGACGAGAATATCCCAGCCATCGCCCTCATAGTGTGCCGCGGCGGCGATGTATTTGGCACCATCGATGACACTGCCGCCACCCACGGCAAGAATAAAGCTGATATTATGCGCTTTGACCACGTTTAAGGCCTCGCTCAGGGTTTCATAGGTGGGGTTGGGCTCGACACCGGCAAACTCCACAAAATCGAATCCTTCCAGGGCGTTGACTACATCGTCATACACGCCATTTTTCTTAATTGAACCACCGCCATATAAGAATAAAATCTTGTCGCTGGGCGCCAGGCGTGCGCTGATTTGCTTTACCTGGCCCTGGCCAAAGAGAATTTCCGTGGTGTTTTTAAACTCAAAATTCAACATAGTGCTGTTACTACCTCTTATTTGCTGCGCTGCTGCAAAGCAGAAATTAATGCCTTAGCTAATTGCTTGTCTGAAAAGGGGTTTTGTCCTGTGATTAATTCACGGTCGACCACCACATTGGGTTGCCAATCGGCGGCAAATTGCATCTTGCCGCCCGCGGTGGCCATGGCTTTTGCCGGGTAATAACGTAGCTTCTTACCATTTAATGAGGCTTCAAAAGTCGCCTCTTCAGGGTTAGAGAAGATGGTCATGCTGTAACCCTCATACAGCCAGTCAGTTGCTTTTGCCTCGGCACCTTGAGCAATGTTTTGCTCGTACTCCACTGGGCTTTGCTGGGCCGATAGCAAGGCGATGGGGCCGTGGCAGATTGCGGCTGTTGGCTTACTTTGCTCATGAAAGTGCTGCAATATGGTGCGAACATCTTCGTTATTGGCTAAATCGATTAGCGGCGCGTGGCCGCCGGGAATAAAGACACCGCTGTATTGGTCCAGGCCCTGTTCGATCACTTCCCTCAATGTGTGGGTGTCGTTGATGCCCTCAAGGTTGGCAATCACCTCTTGAATGCGTGCCATTTCGGCCTCGTCATCGCCAAAATACATGGCCTGCACCGAATTTTTATCAACAGCCGGCGCGTTGCCTTTGGGGGTGGCGAGAACCAGTTCATAACCGGCTTTAAGTAACTCGTCCGCCGGTACCCCGAATTCATTGAGGTAATACCGGTTTCATAGCTGCTGCCATCGGCAAGTTGCATTTGGGTTTCGCTGGATAATAACACCAGTATCTGTTCGCTATTTTCTTGTGCCTGTGCGGCGCTGGTGGCCGTCAGTGACAGAGCGGTTGCGAAGACCGCGGCAATTTTTTTCAAACTCATCTGTGCCTCTGGTTAATAATCAAGTTAGGTGAAAGATGTATCCAGTATAGTTAAGCTCTATAATAAGTAGAATTCAGTTTAATTTGGGTTAGGTATAAAATATCTGATGTCTTACTTTGTCCAGCTTCGTACCTTTGTTGAGGTGTATCGTTGCCTGAATATTTCCCGGGCGGCGAAAAACCTTGGTTTGTCTCAACCGGCGGCAACCGCGCATATCCAAAGCGTCGAGTCGACCGTGGGCAAGACCCTGTTCACCCGGCGTCATCGTGGTGTTGAGCCGACCAACCTAGCCCATGAACTGGCGGCGCAAATCGGCGGTCATTTTGATGCCATAGAGCAGAAAATGGCCTCCACCCGAAGCCGCTCCAGTGAGGTGAGAGGCACTATCACCCTGGCCGGGCCGGCGGAATACATCAGCTATGTGGCCTCGGCCCAGTTGGCCAACCTGCTGCAGGGTGGCCATGTCGATGTCAGCATTTTGCCCGGTAATAGGGAGCAGATTTATTCGGCCCTGGATAACGGCGTCGCGGATTTGGCCATTACCGCCTCCTTGCCCGATAGCAGCATGTATGACTATCAGGTGCTGGACTCGGAACGGTTGATGTTAGTGACGCATAAACTGCTGGCCGACTCATTGCCGACTCAGGAGATGGATGCCAATTTGCTCAACACCCTGCCGGTAGTCGCTTACAGCCCCCAGTTGCCGTTGATCCGCGAGTATTTTGATGTGGTGTTCAAGGCCCATTGCCGCTCGCAGATTATTGCTACTTGTCCGGATATTCGCGCCTTGGCCGGCATAGTGCGCACCGGCGTGGGCTATTCGGTATTGCCGGATTATTTATGTTATGACGACCTGCGCAGCGGGCGCCTGGTCAGCCTGGGTCCCGAAGGGCCGGAGAATAATATTTACCTGGCCTGGCGCAAGGGCGCCCTGGCTCATCCCAGGGTGAATTATGCCCGCGATATTTTGATGGCGTTTTCCAATATCAATCGCTATGCATTTCATCGCGAATAAGGAGTTAACCCTTTCGTTTTGGTGAGATTATCACCACAATAGTCTGAGGGTCTGTTTATCTTTGCGGTTTACTTTATGTTCAATCTAAACGCATTCTGATGAATATAATCACTGATTTATGTGGTTAAATTCATCCATGAAGCTTGGTTACATCGCGCATCCATGCGCTCACCTCGCTAAGCTGCGAAGCATTGCTTCGGTCTTGCTCGCCTATGTACATAGCGAGCAACACAGAGCAGGATGCGTTTAGATGAACCCGTAGGGCAGCGCTTGTAGCGCATTTCTACCGTGTTGTTACATGTTTATGTAGAATAACTACACCACACATGTGCCGCCTTGTATAAATACACTACAAACTGCTGCAGAAACAAACAACAAAGGTCAACAGACCCTAATTATTAGGAGATGAGCATGTCGGTCGAAACAACCCGTTTGGCTATTTGTAATCTGACAAAAGAGCAGTACCCGCAAATCAAAACCCTGATGGATGAAACCTATCCTGAGCTTGGCGGCGCCTGGCCCAGCCACACCATTTTTCGTTTGATAGACCAGTTTCCCGAGGGGCAAATCGGCATAGTCGACGATGAGAAGCTGGTGGGCATGGCCCTGAGCGTGCAGGTGGACTACGGGCGTTTTTCCAACCCCCATACCTATGACGATATCGTCGACAGCCATGATCGGGTGTTTAGCGATCCTAACGGCGATGCCCTCTATGGTTTAGACGTGGCCATAGCATCCACCCACCGCGGTATGCGCCTGGGTCGACGTTTATATGATGCCCGCAAGGAGCTGTGCCGTCAGTATAATCTGAGGGCGATTCTGGCCGGTGGCCGCATCCCTTTGTATCACAACTACCGCGAAAATATGTCGCCCATGGAGTACATAGAAAAGGTGGACCGCAGAGAGGTGTATGACCCTATTCTGAGCTTCCAGTTGGCGAATGATTTCCAAGTAAAGCGGCTATTGAAAAAATACCTGCCGGAGGACGAAGAGTCGGAGGGCTACGCCACTCTATTGGAGTGGAACAACATCCTCTTTGAGCCGACCGAGACTGTGCTCGAAAGCACCAAGTCGGTGGTGCGGGTTGGTGCGGTGCAGTGGCAGATGCGTCAGGTGGAAAGCGTCGATGAACTGCTTAAACAGGTGGAATACTTTGTCGATACCGTATCCGATTACCAAAGCGACTTTATTCTCTTCCCTGAGTTTTTTAATGCGCCCTTAATGGGGCTGCATAAGTATCGCGGTCAAACCGAGGCCATTCGCAACCTGGCGGAATACACGGACACCTTTGTTAAAGCCATGTCGCGCATGGCGGTGGAATACAACGCCAATATTATCACCGGCTCCATGCCCCTGGCTGAAGGCGATACCATCTATAATGTCAGCTACTTGTGTCATCGCAGCGGCAAGGTGGATGAGCAGCGCAAAATTCATATTACCCCGCATGAGGCCTATGACTGGGTGATCCAGGGCGGCGATAAAATAGCCGTGTTTGAAACCGATGCCGGACGGGTTGGTATTCAAATCTGTTATGACGTGGAATTTCCCGAGCTGTCGCGCATTCTCGCCGAGCAGGGGCTGGATATTCTCTTCGTGCCCTTTTGGACCGACACCAAAAACAGTTACCTACGGGTACGCCACTGCGCCCAGGCCCGTGCCATAGAAAACGAGTGCTATGTGGTTATCGCCGGCAGCGTCGGCAACCTGCCCGAGGTGGAAAGCCTGGACGTACAGTATTCCCAGGCCGCGGTGTTGACACCGTCGGACTTTTCTTTCCCCCACGATGCCTGCCTTAACGAGGCCACCCCTAACACCGAGATGCTGCTGTTCTCCGATTTGGACATGGATAAATTGAAGATACTGCACAGTGAGGGTACAGTGCGCAACTTGAAGGATCGTCGCGGCGATCTCTATGAAGTAAAATTGGTTAAGGAGAACGGCTAGTGGCCTGGGTGTATTTGATTTGTGCGGGATTATTTGAAATTGGCTGGCCAGTGGGGCTGAAGTTGGCGCAGGAGCCGCAAACCCGTTGGTTTGGCATTGCCATGGCGGTGATCTTTATGGCCATTAGCGGCTTTTTGCTCTGGCTGGCACAAAAAACCATTCCCATGGGCACTTCCTATGCGGTGTGGACCGGCATCGGCGCCGCCGGCACCTTCCTGGTGGGTATCCTCTTCTACGGCGACAGCTCATCGCTGATGCGCTACTTTGGCGTGCTATTGATTATTGCCGGGGTGATCACCCTAAAACTGGCGCACTGAGTATGGCGCTTGCCGCCAGAGTTGTATGTCGGCCTTTAGGCCGACAAGAAGGCAAGCGTATTGATGAAATTGAATAATGGTTAACCCCACATAACCGCGATAGCGGCCAAGGCAATTAAGAATAAGCCCAGGCTATCGCGGCGCCTTACCGGTTGCTTTAACCACAAATAAGAAATAGCCAAGGTAAAGAACACCTCGATTTGCCCGAGCGTTTTCACGTAGGCCACATGCTGCAGGCTCATGGCGCTAAACCAGCCTATGGAGCCTATACAGCTGGTCAGGCTGATCCACATTGTTAAGCCCTTATGTTGCCACAGACTGAGCAAGGCACTTTTGTTCTTAATTCCCAAATAAATCAGCAGCAGTATTGTTTGCAAACCAATCACCAAGAGCAAAACCCAGGCGGCGCTGTGAGGAAACAGCAAGCCCGATGACAGGCTGGCTTCGCGCACCCACAGTGATGTAAGCGCAAAACTGGTGCCGCAGGCTAAACCCATCCCCACGGTGTTAAGGTTTAAGCCGCGAATACTGGGGCCGGATAACAAGATGACGGCAACGGCACCGAGTATGACACCTAACCACCCCAGTAAACTCAGCGCCGAACCAAAGAACAGCATGCCAAGAATAGCCGCCACCAGGGCTTCACTTTTGGCCAGCCCCGCACCCACGGCGTAGTTGTTCATTTTAAAAAGGCGCACCATAAGGGCGGTGGCGATAATCTGCATGACCGCAGCACCGATTATGAAAAAAATAAACGAGCCGGAGGGCTCAAGCGCCGGTGCGGGTTCGAATTGATATAAGCCAGCCAGATACAAGGCGGCGATGGGCCCGGCAAGAATAAAGCGCGCCAAGGTCACGGCTAAACTGGCCGTATGCTGGCTTAATTTGCTTTGCAGGGCGTTACGCCAGCTTTGACTGAATGCGGCTAAAAAGGTAAAGAAAATCCAGGTCATAGCGGGTTAAGAGGGACTTAAAAAAACCAAGTTAGCATGGCCATGCGGCGCTGGCGAATGAGGAATTTACATACTGGTTATAGGGGAGGATTATCGCCTCCTCCCTCGCCAGGTAGTTAAACGCCCGGTGTTAGTTGCTAAACCAGTGCCGAGTTTTATTGACTATGGCCACAAGAGACAGCATAACCGGCACTTCAACTAACACACCCACGACCGTGGCTAGGGCCGCTCCCGAATGTAAGCCAAATAACGAGATTGCTACCGCGACCGCTAATTCAAAGAAGTTCGATGTGCCTATTAAGCATGCGGGAGCGGCTATGTTGTGCTTGAGCTTCAGCTTTACAGCGATAAAGTAAGCGAGAATAAAGATGCCGTAGGTTTGCAGTATCAGCGGAATCGCGATCAAGACTATGTTTAAGGGTTGAGCAAGAATGGTCTTGGCCTGAAAACCAAATAACAGTACCACAGTGGCTAACAAGCCCATGATCGAAAATGGTTTAAGCCGCGCCAGCAAATCAGCAACCGCTGCGTCATTTCTTCCAGAGCGGTTTAGCGTTTTGCGTGTTAAAGCACCCGCTACCAAAGGTAAAAGCACATACAGTACTACCGAAATAAACAGGGTGTTCCAGGGAACGTGAATATCGGTGACCCCCAAGAGCAAGCCGGCTATGGGTGCAAAAGCAAAGATCATTATGATGTCATTGACCGAGACCTGCACCAGGGTGTAGTTCGCATCGCCCTTGGTGAGTTGCGACCAGACAAATACCATTGCAGTACAGGGTGCTACGCCAAGCAAGATCATGCCGGCGATGTATTCTTGGGCTGTTTCGGGAGAGACCCAGTCTGCAAAAATACCTTCAAAGAACAACCAGCCCAAAGCCGCCATAGAGAATGGCTTAATAAGCCAGTTGATCACTAAGGTGAGTATCAGGCCTTGCGGGTTTTTCCCCACTTCTTTTATGGTGCTAAAGTCTACCTGTACCATCATGGGGTAAATCATTACCCAGATAAACAGGGCAACGACGACATTGACGTGCGCCACTTCCAGCGTGGCAACAAATTCGAACAGGGGTGGGTAAATCACGCCAACAGCAACACCCGTGGCAATGGCGATTGCTACCCAGATAGACAAGTAACGTTCAAATATCCCCATCTAAAACTTCCTTAATAAAAACAATTTGGTAACGCGAGTGGTAGGCTTACCTTTAGCTTAGGTGAGCAAATTCTTAGGCACGCTAAACCCAGGTTTGTACAAGATCACTTCGATAGGGCTGATCTTATTCCCTCAGAGAAGTTTGGGGTAGTCGTAATTAATCGCCTGGCGGGTATTATTACGCCAAATTGTAGCCAACAAGACCCGAAATCAGCATGAGCAGGGCAATAATGCTACTTAATGAAAGCACACCTCCTGGGTTGGCCAGGTTTACCGTCCATCCAAGTATCGGGTAGGGCTTCGGCACCCAGGATCGCGAGTCTTTTTTGCTGAAATAGAGCCCCATCCACTTTAATCTTGTCCAGTTATCGTCATTGCTCCATTCAACCTGATTAATTTCATCCTGAGTCATGGCTATCTCCTTATTTGGTTACAAGTATCACGCACCGCTTGCAGAGCGTTAGTTTCGTCTAATTAACAACCTAGATTAGCCTGTTGATTTTGTACAGCAAATGCTTGGCCTTGGCGTCACGACCCGCCAAGTTCTGCACCTAAAAAAGCCGGTGCTGGGCACCGACTTGGTTGGGTCCACAATATCAGCGCAGGGATCACTGCGGCGTAAACTTCAGCATCCGGGTTTGGTCCGTTAATTCAATATCCACCAGGCGGTAGGGGGCATTGGCACTTTGGGTGGCGCTAAAGGGCATAAGAAACTGGCCGTTACCATTGAGCTCCTTGGCGACCTCAACCGTTGCCAGCCTAATGCGCTCGCCATTATCGGCACGGCCGGTAAGGGTGGCGCGAATGGCATAGCGGCCGCCGTCTGTTACTTCCACCGGGACACTGGCCTGGTATTGATTACCGCCTAAGGCCTTTACCTTGGCATCGCTCATGCTGATGGTTTGCATGCTGTGCACAAAGGGCATTTTCACCGAGCGTTTGACCTTTTGGCCGTTAACCTGGGTGTCGATACTGGCCTCCAGTTCGTAGTAGCCATTGGCGGCGCCCAGGTAGGTCAGAGGCTGATCGAAAATCGCTTCGCCGCCTTGGTAGCGAGCACCTATTTGCTCTCCAGTTGGGCTATGGAGCTTAAGCTGCACATTTTTATCCTGCAGTTTCGTCTGCTCCATGTTGAGCTCGACCCCTAGGCGTTGCTGGTGCTCGGCCAGGGTGAACTGGGTACGGGCTCTAAGAGCATTGCTCGAGCCTTTTTCGATTACATGAACCAGATAGATATCCTGGTCATTGAGTGCCTGAGTGGTGTGCAGCATGGGCTGGCCCTTGCCATTAATCTGCCCCAGCTTGAGGCCGACGCTACCATCATTAAAACCGGCTTGCTGCATTTGCTCGCGCGCGGCAATGGCCTGCATCGGCAGCGCACGCTGGCTTTGGGCATCGCGAACGGAGAATTTATCGAGTTGCAGGTCATAGGGCTTGATCACCTCACCGTTTTCAAAACGGGCCTTGGGGGCAACGCGGATAAGGTGGTCGGCCTGGTTTACAAACACAGGTACCCCCTGCTTAAGCTCTTTACCCGAAACCTGTTGCCAGTATTCAACGCTGGTTTTTTCCAATGACTGTAAGGGCGTTGCCGGTGTGGCTTGTATCTGCGGGAATTGATATACGGTTTGGCCGTTATCGGTATTTGCCATGGCGCTTGTGCTGGTAAGCAAGGCTAGGGCGTAAACTGTGGTTAATTTTTTCATTTTTTAGCTCCTAGATACGGTTCTTCAGCATGTCGCCAAGGCCAAAACAGTTACGGCGGCTTTGTTGATGACTCAGAGGTTCGCGGCCTCGGGTGCGTGATTTATCTTGAAACCAGACCACACCGGCCATGGATTGCGAGCTGCAATTTAAGAAGCCGTCGGAGCAGCTGTCTAACCAATTCTGAGTGACTTCCAGCGACACCTGATTCTGGTAGCCGCCGCAATAACTGTCGCTATCCCAAATGGCCGAGTCCACGTCGCTGCCGACCACGGTTTCAAAATAGGACGGCAGGCCGGGGCGGTTGGGGGTGCCATAGAGCCACTGGGCATTGTAAGACGCCATCCAGGATACCTGTTGCTGCTTTACCGCATCATTGGCGAAGCCCAACAGCCAGCCAAGGCTTTGCTCAAAGGAATTGCCGGCCACCACCGCATCGGCTAAGGGCGTACCGCCACTGGACGGCGCCAGCGCTATGGTACGAGTGACCTTATTAATGATGTTGGGATAGCGGCTATCCCAGGTGGGGTTGGATAAAATCCAGCGCACCACGTTGCCCCCGTTGGAATGAGTGATCAGCGTCAGCTCGGTAATGTTTTTATTATTAATAAAGCTGGTGAGTTGTGAGGCTAAACAGCCGGCGGCACCATCGGTCCACATATACTGTTCAAAATCACAATTAATAACCGTGTAGTTGCTGGTATTGCTCAGGCCCTGGCGCACCGTATTGATGAAGCTGCCAGTCCAATAGTCGTTATAGGCGTCGGTTTGCTGGCCGGTGCCATGAATAAAGGCGACCCCTTGTGCGGCGAGTGCACCCTGGCTTAAACCCAGTGCCAGCGCCAATGTGAGTAGTTTTGTTTTCATGTGTGTTCCTGTTGATTCTATTTTTATCTATCAGGTTGGAGGAGTGACCTCCGATCAGAAAATAGACTAAACAGGTACAAATGCAAGAAATTGTTACAAATATTTAACCTAACTGTCTTAATGCCTTATCACTCTTATGTTTGTGGTGATAAAAGCGCAATAATTGATGGGGCGACAATGTGTGCTTTCTCTTTATACGGGCGGTGATGTTACATCTTGTGAGTGGAAGCTCGGCCAGTCATGCTGGCCATTTTTTTGCTCTAAATTTGGCTATTGAGCTTGATTGCAAAGCGGCGCACAATGGCAAAAACAAGAATAAAATTAAGGATCAAGCATGAGTACTTTAGTGATTTGCGCGCTCTTGGCGTGTTTAATTCCTTTTCTAGCCAAGGCTCCTTTGGCCTGGGCCCAGCAACAAAGCGGCGGCTACGATAACCGCCACCCACGGGCACAACAGCAGGCCTTAACCGGATTTGGCGCCCGCGCCCTAGCGGCACATCAAAACAGCTTCGAATCCCTGATCGTGTTTGCGGTAGCCCTGGCCGTGGTGCTGGGCACCAACACCTCGGGGGCTATGATGGATACCCTGGCCATTACCTATTTGCTTGCCCGCGTGCTCTATTGCCTGTGTTATTGGTATAACTGGCATGTGGCTCGCTCGCTGATTTGGGCCCTGTCCTTGGCCTGCCCCTTGGCCATGATGGCCCTATGTATCTAGCGTTTTTCTGTCGAGATCATTTCCTCGACCAAGGCCAGGCGCAGTTGTATATCTTGTAACGAGGCACTGCGCTGGCGCACCAGTAGTATCACTGTGGTCAGTGCCGCCACCATCATGGAGATAGCAAAGGCGATAAAGGCAACGCCCTTGAGTGCTTCAAATACATCCTCTTTAGGCGCCAGACCAACGCTGAATCGGCTTTGTATAAGCTGATAGTCCAAATATTCCGTATAACCGATAAAACACAGAATACCCAGCGTCAGCAGCCAGGCTAAAAGGCTGATGGCCGTGATTGAGGTGTATATTTTCTGGTCCCGATGAATTTGCTGAAGTACCGGATTGTGCTGGTTAGGCATGTGTAAGCTCCTTTTCAAGGTGTTTTATCTGTGCTGAGTTAGCCAGTTTTTTACGGGCATGAAATAAACGCGATTTTACGGTCGCCGTGGGCAAGTCGCAGATCACGGCAATTTCTGTACAGCTCATCTCCTGCCAATAGAAGAGGTAAAGCACCTCCCTAAAGTGTCGCGGCAGGGCGCCGAGCAATTCAATATCGAAATCCAGCAAGCAACTGGTTGGTTCTTGGTCAGGTGATTCAATAAGATCATCTGTTAACTCAATAACTTGAGGTTCTTTGATTTTTTTATAGGCGTGGTGGTGCGCAATGCGTAGCAGCCAGCGCTTAAACGCATAAGGAGATGACAGGGTGTGTAATTGCTTATATACAGTAAGCCAGGTTTGCTGTTGGACATCATCGCTGTCCTGGCCTTGAACACCTAGCTGTATCAGGTAGCCCGCGATGGTGGCAGAAAAGGTGTCATACACCTGAGTGAATGCCTGCTCACATCCTGTTTGTGCGCGAATTATTGTTAGATTTAGTTGCATCCGTGCTCATTTTTAAGGCTCTGTTATAGATAAAGAGGCCGTAAGTTTAAATTCGGTTTAAATTATTTTATAAAAACACAAAGCAAGCACCTTAATTAAGGGGCTTGCTTTATACTCTTGGTCGTTGCGTATTAATGTGATTTTACATTAATACGCTCTGTTAATTCAGGTAGTTGCACCTCTGCGCTGAGTGCGAAATCCAGCTGCACCAAATGTTCCTCTTGTGGAAATGCGTAAGGCTCATAGCGCCATTGTTGCAGCGCACGCACCGCTTCTTTATCAAATACCTTGGCCGGTTGAGACTGCACCACCACCACATTACGAACAGCGCCTTCCTCGTCAACTTGGAATCGCAAAACCACAGAACCGGAAATTTTTTGCTCCGCTGCTTCTTTAGGGTAAATGGGCTCAATACGCATCACGGGTTTTGGCTGACTCGCTGACTTTTGCTTATGGCCTTCGCCAGCCTGAGTGCCGGCAACCAGGGTGAAACTTCCCAGGGCAATAAGCAGGGCCAGGACCTTGGCCAGGGCATAGCCCTTATTGGCCGATTGCATATTGTATAGGCGTTGTAACATCATGTTTTTATCTCCGTAGTAAGAATAAGCCAAGCTATGCAGCCGTGACTGGCTGGCGCACTCGACCATGGATTTGCCGTACTGCAAACGCTGTGCGGCGGATTTATCGGCTAGCACCCGCTCGTCGCAGGCCAGCTCTTGAATGCGTCTCAGGCTGAAATAAGCCACCCAGCCCAAGGGGTTAAACCAGATTAAAATGGCGGCGCTCAGGGCAATCAGGTTGATGACATTATCGCGGCGCTCCAGATGTATCCGCTCATGCTCGAGCATCAGGGTGAGGGCCGAGGCATCGACGTCTTGCAGTAAACGCTGCGGTAGTACGATGCGTGGGTTAAAGAAGCCAACCACCATGGGTGAGCTGATCGCCTTGCTGCAATACAGAGTCGTATTGCCTGCCTGTCCCGGCAGCTGGTTATCAAGGGGGGCGGCGTTCAGGCGGCGCTGAAATACCAGATGTTGGTAGGCAACCAGGGCGAACAAGGCGGCGGCAATAAGCCAATAGGCCAGCTCCCAGCTAATGCTTACCTCGGCACTTGCCTGGCGCAAGGGTGTCACCACATACTGGCCAATCATGGCCGGCGCGGCTACCGTATTTTTTAGCTCTATGCTTTGCGCCAGCAGCAACGCTGGGAGCAACAACCAGAGGCCATAGATAAAGCGTGCACTCAGTGCCTTAAGGGCATAACGTTCCGCGATAATCAAGGCGGCGAGTAAGGTGCACAGCAGTGCCTGTTGTGAAATAAGCCATGACAACATATTACTTTCCTTGTTGGTCTTCCCACTCTTTAATAACGGCTTTGAGTTCGTTGATATCCTGCTGTGACAGCTGTTCGGTTTTGGCAAAGCCACTGACCAGAGGCGCAATGCGGCCACTGAAGAAACGCTGGATCAGATTCTTGCTCTGTTTAAGGGTGTAATCTTCGCGGCCTATGGTGGGGCTGTATTGGTAGAGACGGCCTTGCTTTTCAAAACTCACCGCTTGTTTCTTAACGAGGCGACCCAGTAGGGTCTTGATGGTTTTGTCATGCCATTGGGTGTCATCGCTGAGGCGCTCGATAATTTCACTCGACTTTGCCGGATGGCCCTGCCACAGCGCTTCCATGACCTCAAACTCTGCTTTGGATAACTCGATCATAACTTTGCTCACAAATGTAATCCTTGAATTTAAGATTACACTTGTAGTCAAAATGATCAAGCTATTTTTTCAACAAGTTAACTTCTTCCGTGGTGAGCTCGGTAAATTGACTTTCGGCTAAGCGCGTTGGGTCCAGGTGCAGTTGGCCGATGCGCACGCGCAGTAAGTCGACCACGCGGTAGCCGCAATAACGTGCCATTTTACGGATCTGCCGATTGAGCCCCTGGGTGAGGATGATCTTAAAACGTGTGGCTGAAAGCGCCGTGCAAACACAAGGTTTGGTGAGTGTGCCATCCACGGGTACACCTGCGCTCATGCGAGAAAAAAACGCTTCATCCAAGGGCTTGTCTACCTCAACCCAATATTCTTTTTCATGGCTGTGATCCGGATGGGCCAGCCGATTGCAGAGTTCGCCATCATTGGTCAGGATCAACAGGCCACGGGAGTCCTTGTCTAAGCGGCCAATGGGGTAGGTGCGTTGCTCGGGCGGTAAGTGATGGATCAGGCTGCTTGGATCTTCGGCTCTTAGCTTACAATCAATGCCCACCGGCTTGTGGTAGGCGTAATACAGCTTGGGCGCCAGTCCATCAATACGCCGACCATCAAGGCATATCTCATCCTGGTCGCTGACATGGTCGATATGATTGGCGGCGCGGCCATTGACCGTCACCCTGCCGGCATCAATTAGGCGCGAGGCGCCCCGGCGGGAACAAACTCCGGCATGGGACAAATACTTGGCAAGGCGAATAGTGGCGGACATAACAAAACTAGGAAATACAGATGCCAGCATATTAGCATGATGCTTTACCTAATGCCGCAAAGGCCGATGCCAAGGGCGTGCTTTAAGTATTTGTGCAAGCAAGGAAATAACCTTACTTTTCTGCTGGTCAATTACCTAATCTTATGTAAATCTGAGCTTTATTAGGGATAGAAAAAGTGTATGACCATGAGTGAGTTTTTGATCCATGCCATCGACTTGATGAGCAGCCTCTTTTTACTCTTTATCGGCTTTTTGGTGCTGTTGACCATCTATTATTATTTTGTCGATATCCATCAAAATAAGCATGCAATACGCCGAAATTATCCGGTGATCGGTCGTTTTCGATACTTTTTCGAGCGTCAGGGGGAATTTTTCCGACAATACTTTTTCGCTATGGACCGCGAAGAAATGCCCTTTAATCGCGCCGAGCGCAGCTGGGTATATAAGGCGGCCAAAAACCTCGACCGTACCGCCGCGTTTGGTTCCACTCAAAGCCTGGATCCCACGGGCACCATCATGTTTATGAATACCGCCTTTCCGACCCTGGAAGAAGACGCCATAGAGCCCGAGCCGGTGACCATAGGCGAGCAATGCCCTCATCCTTACCGGGCAAAAAAAGTGTTTAATATTTCCGGTATGAGCTACGGCGCGCTTTCCAAACGGGCTGTGCTGGCATTGTCTCGTGGTGCTCGTCAGGCCGAGTGCTGGATGAATACCGGTGAAGGGGGACTGAGTCCTTATCATCTGGAAGGCGGTGCCGACATCGTTTTTCAAATCGGCACCGCCAAATATGGGGTGCGCGATGAGCATGGCAAATTAAGCGATGCCAAGCTCAAGGAAATCGCCGCCCACGAACAGGTAAAAATGTTTGAAATTAAAATGAGCCAGGGCGCCAAGCCGGGTAAGGGCGGCATGCTGCCCGGGATTAAGGTCAATGCAGAAATTGCCCAAATCCTCGGTATTCCCCAGGGTAAGGACTCCATTAGTCCCAATGGTCATCCGGAAATAAGGAGTGTGGGCGATTTACTCGATATGATAGCCCATGTGCGTAACGTGACCGGCAAGCCCACCGGCTTTAAGGCGGTAATTGGTGAAACCTCCTGGTTGGAAGAGCTGGCCACGGAAATTAATAGGCGCGGCCAGGAATCGGCTCCGGATTTTATTACCATAGACAGTGCCGATGGCGGTACCGGCGCGGCGCCGCAGCCACTTTTGGACTCGGTTGGTTTGCCGCTAAAAGAAAGCCTGCCCTGGGTAGTAAACCTGCTTGAGCGTCACGATTTACGCAAACGCATTCGCATTGTCGCCTCGGGTAAGCTGATCGTGCCCTCCAAGGTGGCCTGGGCGGTGGCGCTGGGCGCCGACTTTGTGGTTTCCGCCCGTGGCCATATGTTTTCGCTCGGCTGTATCCAGGCCCTGCAGTGTAATAAAGACACCTGCCCGACCGGTATTACCACGCACAACCCTAAATTAATGAAGGGCTTGGACGTGGTGGACAAAACTCAGCGGGTGGCCAACTACAACAAGTATATTCACTATGGCATTGGCCTGATTGCTCACTCCTGTGGGGTCAATAATATCCGCGGCCTTAACCGCAAGCATGTGCGCGTGGTGCAGGAGGATGGCTTGTCGCAAACCCTGGATGAAATGTACTCCATGTACAAGTAGCACATGGCGAGTGCTTGCCAACTGCGTTAAACTGCTGGGTATTACTGGTTACGAGGCATTTTAATGCACCAAGAACAACCCAAGAATCCGCTGCACGGCGTTAAGCTGGAGCAAATGGTTACGCGCCTGGTCGAACATTTTGGTTGGGCCGAGCTGGGACAGCAGATCAATATCAATTGCTTTAAGAAAGACCCCTCGGTGAAATCATCACTGAAGTTTTTGCGCCGCACTCCCTGGGCGCGGGAGCAGGTTGAGCAGCTGTATCTCAAAACCTTTTGTACCTGGCCCTATAACGCCGGGGTATAGGAACCAAGCCCATGAGTCTTAGCGTCGCCCTGATTCAGCACGATATTCGTTGGCTCGATGCCGATACCAATCTTGCTCAGTTAAGTGTGCGCCTTGAGTCTCTCGGCGAGGTTGATTTAATTGTCTTAGCGGAAACCTTCGCCACCGGATTTGCCGTGGCCGATAGCCAGGTGCATCTGGCGGCCGAGCGGATCCTGGATTGGTTGAAGGAGCAGGCGCAGCGTCATCGGGCGGTGCTGTGCGCCAGCGTGCTCGTCGCCGAGCAAGGGCAAAAGTTTAACCGCCTGTACTGGGTGTCTCCCGATGGTGTGGTGCAGCATTATGATAAGCGGCACCTGTTTTGCCTGGGGCAAGAAGGCAAGTACCTTAATCCCGGTAAGCAAAGAGTCATTTTTACCTTAAAGGGTCTGCGTATCTTGCCGCAGATCTGTTACGACCTGCGTTTTCCCGTGTTTGCCCGCAATCGCAACGATTATGAGGTGATGATCAATATCGCTAATTGGCCGGCGGCACGACGCGGTGCCTGGGATACCTTGCTGCGCGCCCGCGCCATTGAAAACCAATGTTATGTGTTGGCGGTCAATCGTATTGGCGATGATGGTTACGGCATAGCGCATAATGGTGGCACCGCGGTCTATGACTTTAGCGGCGAACCCTTGGCTCAGACCGCAGATGACCAGCCACAAGTCCTCACTATTACTCTGGATAAAGATGCGTTAGAGGAATACCGCCAGGCCTTTCCCGCCTGGCAGGATGCGGATGCCTTTGACTTGCGCTAGGGTCGCTGTAAGGGCATCGGCAGGAGATGCCCGGCGGTGGTATAATACGGATATTAGTTAGCGAACCCGAGCCCCTATCTTGATTTTACCCGTACTTCTCGCCGGTGGTGGCGGCACCCGGTTGTGGCCGCTTTCGCGTCAGGACCGCCCTAAGCAGTTTTTGCGTCTTAACGGCGAGCATTCCTTACTCCAGCAAACGGCGTTGCGTTTTCGTCGGCAGGGCTGTCTGGCTCCTTTAGTGATCTGCAGTGCCGAGCATCGTTTTATGGTGGCGCAGCAGTTGCTGGAAATAGATATGCGCGCCAGCGCCATTATTCTCGAGCCCGATGGGAAAAATACCGCACCAGCGGCGGCTTTGGCGGCGCTGTGGGCGCAGCAACATCAGCCGGATGCCAGCCTGTTTTTCGCTCCCGCCGATCATGCCATTGCCAACTTCACCTTGCTTGGCGACCAGCTTGACGCGCTTGACGCCATAGCGCAGCAGCACCTTATTTTGTTTGGTATTACCCCCACCGAACCGCAAACTGGCTTTGGTTATATTCAACAGGGCAGCAGTTATGGCTCCGCCGAGCATGATGTTGAAGGCTTGTTTAAGGTTGCCGGCTTTTCCGAAAAGCCGGACAGGGTCACCGCCGAGTATTATCTCGAACAAGGGCAATATTATTGGAATTCGGGCATGTTGCTCGCCGGTTGTGGCATTTTTATCGAACAGTTTCAAAAGCATAGACCGCAGTTATGGGCGCAGGTGTGCCGCGCCGCAAAGTTTAGTAGCGATCTGGACTTTACCCGTGTCGATGAAAGCGCCTGGCAGCAGCTGGAAGGGGATTCCCTGGACTATGCGCTGCTTGAACGCAGCGAGCAGCTGTTGCTTTGTTCGCTGCCGCTGCAATGGTTTGATCTCGGCAGCTTTGCCCAGCTTTATCAATATCACAGTCGGGATAAGGATGAGAATCTGGTGCTCGGCAGCGCCGTCTGCGCCGATAGCCAGGGTAATCTGATCGCCGCCGATGAGCAGCATCTGGTGGCAACCTTAGGTATCAAGGACACGGTAATAGTGCACAGCGGCGACACCATTTTAGTGGCCGCCAAGGATCATCTGGATAAAATGCCCAAGCTGGTGGCCAAGGTGGCCGCCGAGCATCCGCAGCAGCGCCGCTATCACAGGCAAACCTTTCGCCCTTGGGGCCATTACGAGGTGCTGAACGAGGGCGCGCAATACAAGGTTAAACGCATTGTTTTGCAGGCGCAGGCGCGTTTGTCCTTACAGGCGCATCAACATCGTTCCGAGCATTGGGTGGTGGTCAGCGGCGAGGTGCTGGTGCAGGTGCAGCAGCAGGAGCACAGGCTAAGCGGTGGCCAGTCCATCTACATACAGGCACAGCAGCGCCATCGCCTGACCAATGTGGGTAATAAGGCGGCGATCATTATCGAGGTGCAAAGCGGCGATTATCTGGGTGAAGACGATATTATCCGCTTTGATGATGACTATGGCCGTTAAAGCACGGGGCCGCTAGCGCAGGGTTTGGCTGCGCATAAACTTAAGGTATTGTTCTAGGCTTTGCTGCCACAGATCGAGACCTTCCGCTAAGCCCGCGTCTATGGGTTTATCATCGAGCAGGCGGCGTTCGATTTTTTTCAACGCCATGCCATAGCGATTAAAGCCCAGCTGCAAGGCGGTGCTGGCTTGGCGGTGCAGCAGCTTGATGCACTGCTCCTTATCATTGCCCACCAGTTGCTGACAGCGCAGCAGCTTATTGCGCGCGGAAAGCACAAACTCATTGTAAATGGAGATCAGTTCTTGCTCGGCAAAGGTGTTGGCCATCAGCTCGGCGGCGGTTTCATCGTAGAGCACGTCCTTTAAGGCAACGCTGATATTCGGGGTCTGATTCGATTGCGAGTCGCTGAGCGCCTGTCTTAACTTCTCTTGTTTAATTGGCTTACCGACTATGTCCTTGATGCCCAGCGCCAGGTATTCCTTGATCTCATCCGGGCTCAGGCTGGCGGTAAAGGCCAGAATCGGGGTGCGGTGATTGCGATGATCCATGGTTTTAAGCTTGCGGATCACCTCCTGACCACTGAAGTCCGGCAGGTTCATATCCAAAAGCACGACATCAAAATGGTGTTTTTTCAGCAGTTCAATGGCGCTGCTGCCATCGGTGGCCAGTTTGACCTTGTGTTCATCCTCGGCCATAAATTCGATGGCGATTTTTTGATTCAGCTCTAAATCTTCAACCAGGAGCACATCTAACCCGGTGCGGTAGTTGTCTGATTTAGGGCGTTTTTCTACCAGGCTTAATTCGCCTACCGTGAGTTTCACGGCAAAGTTAAAGGTGCTGCCTTCACCCAGGCGGCTGCGAATATTCAACTGGCTACCAAGATGGGCAAGCAGGCGACTGGTGATCGCCAGTCCCAGTCCGGAGCCACCCTTGAGCTTGCCGGCGCTGCTTTGCACATAGGGTTCGGTTAAATATTGGATTTCATCTTCTTCGATACCCGGCCCCGAGTCGATAACGCTAAAGCTTAGGGTATGCTCTTCCTGGCCTCCATGGAGCAGGTCGACCTGCAGGGTGACTTGACCCTGATCGGTAAATTTAATGGCGTTACCTACCAGATTAATAAGAATTTGCCTGAGCTTTTGGTGGTCGCAGTAATAACAGGCCTGCTTCGCCAAATTATAGTTAAGCTCAAATTTCACGCCCTTTTGCTCCGCCAGTGGGCTCAGCAGCAGGCAGAGGTTATTGAGCCAGGTATGCAGTTCCACATCTTCTTCATACAGGGCCTCATCGCTTTGCTCCAGGCTGGCATATTCCAATACCTTGTCGATTAGCAGGGTCAGGGATTCGGCGGAGTTGATAATGGCCTCGCAATAGGGTTTGTTTTTCGGTGTGCTGGCCTGGTTCATGATCAACTGGGCACTACCGAGTATGCCATTCAAGGGAGTGCGGATCTCGTGGCTGATGGTGGATAAAAACATGCCACGGATCTCTAAATCCTTTTGTGTCTTGGCCGTCAATTGGTTGAGGTTAAGCTCACGGCGCTCGTTGCAAAACAGGGCGACACCAGCGGCAAACAGCATGGGTGCGAGCACCCCTTTTACCAGCAGCGCGGCACTAAACCAATCGTTATCAAACTGGGTGTTGTGCTCGCTGTGGTTCATCACCAGGGCGCGGGCGGCAAACACCAGGAGCGACATACTGAGAGCGATCAGATACACCAGGCTGGCACTGGGGTACTTGGTGCGGCCGTAGCGGCTGATAATGTAGAAAAGACAGGCAGCTTCGACGAAGCGATGCAGGTCTATCAGCAGCACCTGGGCGGAAATATCCACGGAGATAAACATAAAGTAGGTAAAGCTGATAAATAAGCAGCCGCTGACAAAGATAAAAAAGTAGGTCAGCAGGCCGTTATAGTTGAGGAAGCGATTAATGGCCAAAACATGGATCACCGAGCCGCAAATAAAGAAAAAGTTTGCCAGGGTGACAAGGTTCTCATGCTGTTGTGGTGCTTTGATGGCGGAGATGATAATCCCCACCAACAAGCATACCGGATACCACACATAGAGGCCGATGCCGACAAAGTTACGATTGGCGCGCCAGGTAATAAAATTGAGCAAGGTCATCACAAAGATGGCCGCGGCGCTGGTATAGAAGAGGGTCGACGTGTCTAGCATCCGTGATATGTATTGGTTATGGGTATTTAGTTTCTACTATACGGAAAATTCTCTGCTTGGCTATGCGTAAGTATCGAGAGGCAATTTATTGCGGATAAGAAAAAGCCGGCATGTCGCCGGCTTTGAGATTAAAAACAGACCCTAACGTAATTCGTTCGGGATATTGGTCTGAGCCCAGGACAATAACTCGATGCGGTTACGGCATTTGGTTTTACGGAAGGCACTGTAAAGGTGCGTTTTCACCGTATGCGGGCTGATGCTAAGCTGCTCGGCGATCTCTTTATTCTTAGCGCCTTTACTCATTAGACCAACTATGGCCTTTTCACGCTTGGTAAGTTTAACCGGCTCGATGTCGCCTTCGGTGAGTTTATGTAAGGAGTCCTTATTGAAATGCAGCATGCGATTAAGCACGTTACACATAACATCACGGCGATACCATAAATGGTTTTCTTGTAATAAGCGTATGCCCTTCATCATTACATCGGCATTGTCCGAGGTATAGAACACCCCGCGAATACCGCTTAACAGTGCACGGTTGGCCAGTTCCGGGTTCTCATCCAGGTTGAAGAGGACGATATCGCACTCTACCCTAAGGTTTATAAGGTGGTACTTTAAGCGACCCCAGGCGTCTTCGTTAGACGTCTCGATAAATAAATAAGCCGTACCTGGCTGCACTTGAGTTACGTCGGTACCCTTTTGTACTTCAAACCCTTGGGTGCGTAGTAACGGTGCCAAAACATTAGTGCCAATCTGGTTAATCGGTTCCTGCTCAAGCAGTAAAAATACGGTCTTACTCATTTAGTGGTCGGCTCATTAAAAACTATTTGCACTATCCTAACACGCTATTCACTTCTTTTGTATTAGGGTGTTTTGATTTATGTAGTGAAAAAAGACTATTTATGCCCATGTACCCAACATTTGTAAATAATAGGTTACGTAATGGCTAAATTAGGCGCCTAAAAGCGCCTGATTTAGCCAGAAAAAAGTATGTGGGTAGGTTAATAAAGTGATGATTCCTATACTTTTAGCTTATCCTGATAGGGGGGCCAACCCATTGCCTTACCGGCTAACATATGGAGATGAATATGGTACACGGTTTGTCCGCCATGGCCGTTGCAGTTCATCACCACGCGGTAGCCATCTTCGGCAAACCCATGCTCCTTTGCCAGCTTGGCCGCAACCACATAGAGATGACCGACAATTGCGGCATTTTCCGTGGTGACATCATTAATGGTCGCTATTGTCTTTTTTGGGATAATTAAAACGTGAAATGGGGCCTGGGGATTAATATCGGTAAAGGCCAGTGCTTGTTCGTCCTCATAAATGATATCGGCGGGGATCTCGCGATTGATAATTTTGGTGAAAATGGTCTCTGTGCTCACAGCGAGCTCCTTAATTTTACTAGCAGGGTGTCAGTAATGACAAAGAAAAGCATAAGTGTCAAACTGAGAACCAAAGCTTAAATGTAAGGTAGGTACCCCATGTGGAAAAAACTCTCCAGTGCTGCGGCGCTGGCTCTGTTGCTAATGCCCTCGGCTTATGCCGAAACTGTGTCCTTTGCGAGCGAAATTATCCCCTTACAGGTGAATGATAAAACCATTTCGCATTCTATTTTCAATACCGTTGATGAGCTGGAACTGGCTCCGGGTAGCTATCGTCTTAAGCTCAAATACAGCGACCTTTATGAAAGCGGTTTTGATGACCATGAGGTAATCGAGTCGGAACCCTTTTGGGTGACCTTGGCGGTTGAGGCCGGGCAGGATTATGAGGTGACGTTCGATCGGGCTGCAACCGTCGCTGGCGCTAAGCTTTTCGCGCAAAGCCCCATAGTGCGTTTACGCGCCGAGGGTCGGCAGCTGGAAGTGCCTATGCCTAAAGCGACCGCGCCTAGTGTGGTTGCACCCAGTACTGTCGCACCGAGTACTGTCGCACCGAGCACTGCCGCGCCTGCGCTGACAGCACCAACCTTGATGCCAGCCAATATAGCCCCAGCTCCGGCGGTTTCGACCAAGTCTGCACCGGCAGTTGCACCTGTCCCTCAAGCCGGTGGCAATGTCAGTGCCGCCGCCATGCTAGAGTTCTGGTGGCAGCAGGCTACGCCGGCACAGCGCCAGGCATTTTTACAGAAGGTGCAGTCGCAACAGTGATGCTTTGCGTTTTGTAGGTCGATGCTCTGCGTCGACAGCGGGGGCGCTTTCTCAGCAATGTGCTTCAGTGTTGCTCATTTGTCGGGCTTATCGGCAATATGCTCCCGCGTTGCTTATTTGTTGGGCTAAAAGCCCGACCTACAAGGTTCCACGCCAATCTTGATGCTTTGCGCCTTGTAGGTTGATGCTCTGCGTCGACAAAGGAGGTATTTGCCTGCCTTTAGGCAATAAAAAAGGGTGCATTTAGCACCCTTTTTACTTAGCGTGTCGCTATTAGTTAAATAGCGCGTCTATCGTACCTTGCGCCAGTGGGTGATAACCCGGACGAGCGCCCTGGTATACTTCATAGGCCCAGTCACGCTTGTTGTTATTAATCAGCGCCTTGTATAGAGGCACGATCAATTTACGACGACCGATGCCACTTAGGTGCTTATCCAGCGCCGGGTAAATGGCTTCATAGCCGTTGCCTACCGCCAGCATAAACCAGGCGAAGGCGACTTCCTTATTGGTTGACGCGGTCAGGTTAAACTGGGTATCCAGCTCGACCATCTTCTCGCCAGCCAGGTCGCGTGGCAGGTTATTGATAAAGTGCAACCACTCATGCACCGTCCAGTTTGCGGTCGGCAATTCACTGGCCGGTTTACTGCCGGCTAACCAGGCTTGCGTCTCGGCATCAACCTTGTCGAACACATCCGAAGTAGGCTGAGGTGCATCGGCAGGTAGACCCGGCTGATGGATCCACTCATTGACCTTCTCCATGCTGACCACTCCTGGGTGTTTGTTGATCAGATTCTCTTCTAGGTAACGCTCAAATTCCGCCGTGGTCAGCGACTGGAATGAATAGGCCTTAAAGTAACCCTTAACGAACTCGTCAAAGACATCGCGACCAAACTTTTCTTCCAAATAGATAAGGAATAGCTGGCCCTTGGTATAAGGCACAGAGCTAAAGGCGTCGTCCGGATCGCGACCGTTCAGCTCCAGGTTTAAGCGGGTATCCGGTGCCGGAATATCTTTTAGCAGGGCATTTAGGCCTGCGGCATCCAAAGATTGCTCCATCACCGCACGCTCACGACCGAAAACTTCTTCCATAATGCGGTTTTCAACGTAGGAGGTGAAACCTTCGTTTAACCATAAGTCTTCCCAGGTGGCGTTGGTAACCAGGTTACCGGACCAGGAGTGTGCTAGTTCGTGGGCGATCAGGTTAACTAGGCTCTTATCGCCGGCCACTACGGTTGGGGTGATAAAAGACAAGCGTGGGTTTTCCATGCCGCCGAATGGGAAGCTAGGAGGTAGCATAAGCAGATCGTAGCGGCCCCAGGCGTATTCGCCGTACATAACTTCGGTTTTATCTATCATCGCCTGGGTGTCGTTAAACTCGGCCACCGAGGCATCGAGAATTTGCGGCTCGGCGAAAATCGCGGTCTGGTGCGACATTTCCTTGTATTCCAAGTTACCGGCGCCGATGGCGATCAGGTAAGGAGGGATGGCCTGCGGCATATCGAAGAAGTAGTCGCCATCTTTGATAAAGGCACCCGTGTTGTCGGCACTCATTACCGCACGAACATTTTCCGGCGTTTCGATACGAGCGCTGTAAGTTACGCGCATGGCCGGCGTGTCTTGTACCGGGATCCAGCTACGGGCGTGAATGGCCTGTGACTGGCTGTACATAAAGGGTTGAGTTTTGCTGGCGGTTTGCTCCGGCGTCAGCCATTGCAGGCCAGATGCTTGTGGCAAGCTGTTGTAATAAATACGAACCTTAGGAGCTTGCTGCTTAAAGCGAATGGTTAGTTTTGAACCCTTCACATCGTCACGAGCCGCTAAATCAAATTTTGCCTTGTGCCATTTGCCTTGGGTGTCCTGGTAGATCACGCGGTCAACTTCAAGGTCGCGGGTATCCAGTACCAGGGTACGAGCAGCGGCATTTTTCCACTTCAGGCTATGCTCAACGAAGCCTTCTAATTGCTTGTCGGCGAAGTCGACATCAAGATCTAAAAACAGGTGTGTGGAGACCACATCGTCTAGGTTGGCATAGGTGTGCTCATCGCTGGCAGCCAGGCTGTGCAGGCTAACGCCGCCAAGCGCTAAGGCAAGAGCAAGAGGTTTTAATTTCATAGCATCCTCAGAACGGGTGAAATAAGAAGTGCTTGTTATATCAGATATAGTCAACGACTGACAGCTATGTCTGTTGGCTGGCTTGGGGTACACTTAGGGCAAATAGCCAAGAGAGACGTTTCCTTTGCCTGCATTACAAAGCCATCATACCTTTGCGCTGGACGTGCCCTGTCAGACGCTTGTGACCATCACAGATCCAGCCCAGCTTCGCGAGTTCGATTACGCCCAAGCGTTTTGTGTGCTCGGCGAGGGTAGCAACACCATCTTTACCACTCCCTATCAAGGTACGGTTATCTTGATCGCCAATAAAGGGGTGCGTATTGAGGAGTTGTCGCAAAGCTGGTTGCTGCATTGTGCGGCGGGTGAAAACTGGCATGCGTTGGTAGAGAACACCTTGGCCTTGAATATGCCGGGGTTGGAAAACCTGGCGCTTATTCCTGGTAATGTTGGCGCCGCGCCGGTGCAGAATATCGGTGCCTATGGTGTCGAGCTGGCGCAGTTTGTCGAGTATGTCGAGGGCTACCACATAGCGCACGGTGAAACCCAGCGCCTCAGTGCCGAGCAGTGCCGCTTTGGTTATCGCGATTCCGTCTTTAAACATGAGCTAAAGGGCCAGTTTATTATTACCCAGGTTGGTTTGCGCCTACCTAAGCAATGGCAGCCGAATATCAGCTACGGACCCTTGCAGGGTTTACAGCAGCCCAGCGCTAAGCAGGTATTTGATGAGGTGGTGGCGGTGCGTCAGGCAAAACTGCCAGATCCTAAGGTACTGGCCAATTGCGGCAGCTTCTTTAAAAACCCCATACTGCCACGCCCTCAGGTAGCCGCTTTAAAAGAGCAATATCCGCAACTGCCCTGCTATGACGTCGATGCCGAGCAGCAAAAGGTGGCCGCCGGTTGGCTGATAGAGCAGGCCGGACTAAAAGGCTTTCATATTGGCGATATCGCCGTGCACGATAAGCAGGCCCTGGTGCTGGTGAACCGCGGTGCGGGTCGGGCTGAAGAATTGTTGGAGATGATCAAGCATATTCAAAGCGTGGTAGCACAGCGTTTCGGCATTGACCTGGAGCATGAAGTGCGATTGATGGGCGAGCTGCAAGAAATTCATGTGGGGGCCACTCATGAAGGCACCTGACGGTAACAAGCTGGCCATATTACAGGCCTTAAATAAGGGCGAGTTTATTTCCGGGCAAGCCATGGGCGAGCAACTGGGCATTAGCCGTGCCGCCGTGGCAAAGCATATTACGTCCTTGCAGGAAATGGGGCTGGATATTTACAAGGTCAATGGCAAGGGCTATCGCCTCAGTCGACCTTTGAGCCTGCTTAAGCAAGCGGATATCGAGCTGGCCTATCAAGAGTTAGACGGCAGCGGCTGTCATTTTGAAGTACAGCCCATTATCGACTCCACCAACACCGAACTGATGCGCCGGGTGCAAAGCACCGAGGCAAACAATAACAGCGTGCTGGTGGCAGAAATGCAGCAGAAGGGCAAGGGACGGCGCGGCCGCACCTGGCAATCCCCCTTTGCAGCCAACCTGTATTACAGCTATTACTGGCGCTTAGACGATGGCATGCATGCGGCCATGGGTTTATCTATTGCCGTGGGTCTGGCGGTCCATGACAGCCTAAAGGCGCTCTATGATCTTGAAGTGCAGCTGAAATGGCCGAACGATGTGCTGGTCGATGGCCGTAAGTTGGCGGGCGTGCTGGTGGAGCTCGATGGCACCGCCGAAGGACCCTGTCATCTGGTGATCGGCATAGGCCTAAATATTTCCATGCCTCAGGCAGCGGCAGAGCATATAGATCAGCCTTGGTGCGATCTCAACGAGTTCGCCGGTGAGTTGGATAAAAACCAGCTAGTGGCCGTGCTCACCTGCTTTTTACAAAAGCGCCTGGCCCAGTATCGGCAAACCGGTCTGCAGGGCATGTATCAGCAGTGGAATAGGGTGCATGCCTTTAGCGGCCAATGTGTCGAGCTTAGCTCGGGCACCAATACCTGGCGTGGCATCTGTGAAGGCATTGACGAACAAGGTGCCGTGGTGCTGCGTGTCGATGGCCAAAGCAAGCGTTACTTTGGCGGCGAGATCAGTTTGCGTGTTAAGTCTACGGGTTAGGTTTATAAGTTAGTTATGAAACTATTAATCGACGCCGGTAATACGGCACTTAAAATGATGCTGGCCTCGGGCCCTGAAACGGGGCAGGGCATTCAGCTACAGCAAGTAGAGCCAAAGGCCGTGCCCTGGGACCAGATAGAAGAAGTGGTTATTTCCGCGGTAGCCGACTCAGACGCCTTAAGCGCCTTGGTGAAAGAAGCTGAGGTGCAGGGAGTGGGAGTGCGTCGCGCCAAGGTGGCGGCAAAGTGGCAACAACTTAACTGTGCCTATGACAATTATTCTACTTTGGGCATCGACCGCTGGTTGGCGGTGATCGCCGGTTACTGTGCAAATCCGAATGCTTATACCCTGGTGGTTGACGCTGGCACGGCGCTGACCCTAGATCTAATAGATGATGCTCATCAGCATCTTGGCGGCTATATTCTTCCCGGTTTAAGTTTGAGTGAGCACAGCATAGTGAGCCGCGCCGAAAAGGTTTTTACCCTTGATAACCAGGTTGCTAGTCCCGAGCCCGGGCGCTCAACCCCGGCAGCGGTGAAAAATGGCGCCCTTATCAGTGCCCTGGGGGCCATTGAATATGTGCTGGCGCATCACTGTCGTGGGCAAGATGTACAATTATTGATCACTGGCGGCGATGGTTTGGCTCTGCATCAACACCTGGGGCAAGGTATTTATCGTCCCCATTTGGTCTTCGAAGGCCTGTGGCAGTGGCAAAAACAAGGGTGAATTGTTTAAAAAAGCTCAGTTTTGGGTGAATAATGAACGTTCGCACCACAAACCTAAACTTTTTTTGATTTTATAGTTGCATCCCAATAAACCTTACTCTAGAATCTCGCCCCGTACTAAAGCAGTGCCGACTTAGCTCAGTTGGTAGAGCAACTGACTTGTAATCAGTAGGTCATCCGTTCGACTCGGATAGTCGGCACCATTTCCTCATCTTGGAAAGGCTTTAGAAAGAATTTTGCGTGGAGGGGTTCCCGAGCGGCCAAAGGGATCAGACTGTAAATCTGACGGCACTGCCTTCGCTGGTTCGAATCCAGCTCCCTCCACCACTCTAAATTCTTGACGGTTAGAGGTAGTTAAGAACAGGTTCCTAGAAAGCGGGCATCGTATAATGGCTATTACCTCAGCCTTCCAAGCTGATGATGCGGGTTCGATTCCCGCTGCCCGCTCCAGTTTTCTGGTGTGCTGATATAGCTCAGTTGGTAGAGCGCACCCTTGGTAAGGGTGAGGTCGGCAGTTCAAATCTGCCTATCAGCACCACTCCAGTCCTGTCTGTCCTGAAATACTTCCTTTGATTTGTCTAAAAAATATTCAATAATGAAGAATTGAATTGATCGTCGTTTTTTGTCGATCGTTTGATATGTAATCTAGATACACAAAAACTGATAGGTTCCGTCATGGCAAAAGAAAAGTTTGAACGCGTAAAACCGCACGTAAACGTTGGTACAATCGGCCACGTTGACCACGGTAAAACAACTCTAACTGCAGCAATCACTAACGTACTTGCAAAAGTATACGGTGGTACAGCTAAAGACTTCGCATCAATCGATAACGCTCCAGAAGAGCGTGAGCGTGGTATCACAATCTCAACTTCACACGTTGAGTACGACACTCCAACTCGCCACTACGCGCACGTTGACTGTCCTGGACACGCTGACTACGTTAAAAACATGATCACTGGTGCTGCTCAGATGGACGGCGCGATCCTAGTAGTAGCTGCGACTGACGGTCCTATGCCTCAGACTCGTGAGCACATCCTACTTTCTCGTCAGGTTGGTGTACCTTACATCATCGTATTCATGAACAAATGTGACATGGTTGACGACGAAGAGCTACTAGAGCTAGTAGAAATGGAAGTTCGTGAACTTCTTTCTGAGTACGAC